>PMSP01000245.1 GCA_003168315.1 Opitutaceae bacterium | reverse complement strand
CCCACCGCCGCCGACGCACGGAGTGTCTCCGGCACCTTGTAATGCAGGACCTTGTCAAAGCCGGCCAGGGGATGCACGCCAACGATCATTCCGGGGAGAGCGATTGAGCTCGCACACGGGAACGCGCGCAATCCCCTTTGCTCGCGAAGGGATCGCATTGACAGGGCCGCCCGGTGCGGGCGACATTTGCTCCGTGAGCATCCCTTCAGCCCGGGAAACATTCAGGACCTTCCTCGCTCAGAAGGGACTGCGTGTGACGAGCCAGAGGCTCGCGATATTCGACGCGGCGTTCGCCCGCAGGGAGCACTTCACGGCGGAGCAGCTCCTGGACTACGCCCGATCGATCGACGACTCGGTGTCGAGGGCCACGGTGTACCGCACGCTGCCCATCATGACGCAGAGCGCGCTCCTGAGGGAGATCGACATAGGCAGCGGCGAGAAGTTCTACATGCCCAACCTGGCCCAGAACACGCAGATAGCCCAGGTTGTCTGCATCGACTGCGACCGGATATTCGAGATCAGCGCCCCGTTCATGGAATGGTACGGGAGCACGGTCTCGTCGAAGCTCGGGCTCTCGCCCGTCTCCCAGCGGCTCCAGGTGAGCGCCCGCTGCAACACCCTACGCGATACCGGGACCTGCCCGAAGAGGGCATGAGGCCGGGACATACCCATGGCTGAGGACTCCCCCCGCGACACCGCCTTCGAGGTGGCCTTCTTCGAGTCCGTCATGCGGCACGATGCGCAGTGCGTCGAGGTGATCGAGATCCTCGGCGGCCTCTACACGAAGATGGGCCGGATCTCGGACGGCCTCAGGATGGATCGGAAGCTCGTCCGCCTGCAGCCGGGCAACCCCACGGCCCACTACAACCTCGCCTGCAGCCTGGCGCTCAGCAAGCGCAACTCCGACGCGCTCCGCTCGCTGAAGCACGCCGTCGGCCTCGGCTACCGCGACTTCGAGTGGATGACGCACGATCCCGACCTCCAGGGATTGAAGCGCATCCCCGAGTTTGGCGCCATCGTCGACCAATTGAAGCCTCAGAGCTGAACCGGGCGTGTTCTGGCTGAAGAAGCTCGTCTCGTTCTGGCTGATGCCGCTGCCGCTTTGCCTGCTGCTTCTCGCCTGCGGGTGGGCCCTGATGCGCCTGCCGAGGAGGGCCAGGCTCGGGCGCCTGATGGCGCTCGCCGGCGCGGTGCTCCTTGCGCTGCTCTCGAACAAGCTTGTCAGCACCCGGCTCCTGCGGCCCCTTGAGGACCAATTCCCGGCGATTCCCGAGATCGCCCCGGGAGGGGCGGCGCCGGCCGCCCTGTCGGGCTGCCGGTTCGTGGGGGTGCTCGGGAGCGGGCATAGCGACATGCCCGGCGTCCCGGCGACGAGCCAGCTGTCGACCTCCGGCCTCGCGCGGATCGTCGAGGCCGTTAGGATCCTGCGGTCCCTGCCGGATGCCCGGCTGGTCGTGAGCGGCCCCGCGGAACCGGGAAAGGCGTCGCACGCCTCCGTCCTTGCCCACGCCGCCGAGTCGCTTGGGGTGAGCCCGGGGCGGATCGTCCTTATCGACACCGCGCGCGACACGGAGGACGAGTCGTTCGCCTTCGCGCGCATTGCCGCCGGCGGCCGGGTCGCCCTCGTCACCTCGGCCTGGCACATGCCGAGGGCGGCGCACCTGTTCCGCAAGGCCGGCGTCGACTTCGTGGCCTGCCCGGCCGACTTTGTCTCCAGGTGGGACGGGAATCTGCAGTGGGCCGACCTCGGGTGGGACAGCGAGTCGCTCGGCCGGAGCACGATGGCGGTCCATGAGTGGCTCGGCCTCCTATGGCTCAGGATCCGGGGGGCCTGAAACGCGCCCGCGGGCATGTTTTGCGTCGCCACGGCCGTAACATGCCCGTAACAAACGCGGATGAACCTCCTCAAGAAGCTGATAGGTCGGAACGACACCTTTTTCGACCTGTTGGAGGCGGGGGCGGAGGAGGCCAAGGTCAGCGTCGACCTCTTTGCAAAGTTCCTTCGCCAGATGGACGAGGGCAAGCAGCCCGCCGGCCTCGACGACTTCATCCAGGCCCGGCGCAAGGAAAAGCGCATCCGGCACCTCATGACCGAGGAACTGAGCCGCAACTTCGTCACGCCCCTCGACCGGGAGGACCTCGAGGCCCTGTCGGTCGCGCTCTACCGCATCCCGAAGCAGGTTGAGAAGATCGTCGAGAGGCTGTCCATCTACCCGGGACGCGTCCCCCACGAGATGTTCAGCCGGCAGGCGGAGCTCATGAGCCAGGCGGCGGGCGCCCTTGTCTTCATGGTGAAGCAGCTGCGAAAGGGAACGACGCTCGACTCCATCCGGGAGGCCAATGACAGGCTCCAGTATGCCGAGGGCGAGGCCGACAAGGTCATGCTTGAGCAGCTCCAGGGCCTGTACAAGGGGTCGTGCGACGCCAAGGAGCTCGTCATACTCCAGAAGCTTTTCGAGATGGTGGAGCAGGCCGTCGACCGTTGCCGCAACGCGGGCAACATCGTCGTCCAGGTTGCGCTCAAGCATTCCTGAGCGGTCGCGCCCATGACGCTCTTCGTCATCGTCGTGATTGCGGCCCTCGTTTTCACGTATATCAACGGCTTCCACGATACGGCGAACGCGATCGCCACCGTCGTCTCGACGAAGGTCCTCACCCCCCGGCTCGCCGTGGCGTGGGCGTCGATCTGGAACCTTGTGGGCGCCCTGGCGGGGACGGCCGTGGCGACGACGATCGGCAAGGGCCTGGTCGACACGAACGCGGTCAACATGACGGTCCTCCTGTGCGCGCTCCTCTCGGCGATCATCTGGGGCCTCCTCACGTGGTGGCTGGGCCTGCCGTCCAGCTCGTCCCACGCGCTCATCGGCGGCCTCTGCGGCGCCACGCTGGCGGGCGCCGGCGGGGACTGGGCCGTCCTCAAATGGTCGACCGGCATCTGGCCCAAGGTCATCCTGCCGATGCTCCTGTCCCCCCTCGCGGGCTTCTTCGGCGGCCTGCTGATGATGACCGCCATCATGATCTGCTTCAGCCGGGTTCGCCCGCGCATCGTGTCGGCGATATTCGGGAAGGCCCAGCTGGCAAGCGCCGGATTCATGGGCTTCAGCCACGGATCGAACGACGCCCAGAAGACGATGGGCATACTCACGCTCACGCTCTTCAAGGCGACGCATGACGGCCTCCTCGACAACGTCCCGAGCTGGGCCGCCTTCCTGAGGATCCCCGAGTTCAACTCCGTCCCCCGCTGGATCGTCTTCACCTGCGCCGTGACCATGGCCGCCGGCACGGCCGGGGGCGGCATGAGGATCATAAAGACGATGGGGCAGAAGCTCGTGAAGCTGCAGCCGGTCCAGGGGTTCGCGGCGGAGACGACCGCGGCCTGTGTCATCTACTCGGCCTCGGTGATGGGCGTCCCGGTCTCCACGACCCACGTCATCTCGACGTCCATCATGGGCGTCGGCGCCTCAAAGCGCCTGAGCGCCGTCAAGTGGGGCGTCGTCGAGCGGATCGTCTGGGCCTGGGTGCTCACGCTCCCGGTGACCGCGCTCCTCGGAGCAGCCTTTGTCTGGCTGTTCCACAGGGGCTGAGCTCGGGTGAGGCTCCCGGCTCCCTTCAGGACCCCGGCATCGCGGGCAGGTTGACAATGAAGCGCGCGCCCGCGCCCGGCCCGCTCTCGACACGCACGTCGCCCCCGTGGGCCTGGATCACGTGCTTGACGATGGCGAGCCCGAGGCCGGTGCCGCCCTGCTCCCGCGACCTCGCCTTGTCCACGCGGTAGAACCTCTCGAAGATGCGCTCCTGGGAGTCCTTCGGGATCCCCGGGCCGTCGTCAATGACCACGATCTCGATCCTGCCGTCGGGGAGCAGCCGGCCCTCGACCGAGGCTACGCCCCCGGCGCGCCCGTACTTGATGGCGTTGTCGAGCAGGTTGGACAGGACCTGGCGCATGCGGTCGTCGTCGGCGAGGGCGACCAGCGTCGGAGGCACCTTGTTCTCAAGCGTGACATCGCGGGCGAGCGCGCGCGTCTGCAGGTCGTCGATCGCGTCCTGCACGGTCGACCTGAACGGCAGCGGCTGCCGGTTGAGCCGGAGGCCGCCCGAGTCGAGGGTGGAGAGGAGGAGGAGGTCGTCTATCAGCAGCGCCAGGCGGTTCGCGTGCTTGTCGATGATCTGGAGGAAGCGGGTGAGCGCGGCCGGGTCGTCCTTGGCCCCGTCGAGGAGCGTCTCCGTCGCGCTCTTAATGAGGGACAGGGGCGTCCGGAGCTCATGGCTCACGTTGGCCACGAATTCCTGGCGGACGCCCTCGAGCTGGCGCAGGCGGGTGAGGTCGTGGAACACGAGTATCGCCCCGTCGCTTGCGCCCGAAGTGTCGCGCAGGGCGAGCGCGTTCATCTGGAGGAAGCGCGGAGCGTCGATCGAGTCGATCCGCAGCTCGTAGCCGAGCACCTCGAGCTCCCTGTCGAGCCGTGCGACCACGGCGGCGACCTCGTGGTGGCGGGTCGCCTCGAGGATCGTCCTGCCGGCGGCGTGACCGTCGAAGGCGAAGAGGACCTCCGCCGCGCGGTTGGCGAGGCGTATGCGGCCGCCCGCGTCGAGGACGATCAGGCCCTCGACCATCCGGTCAAAGAGGGCAGCCGTCCGCTGCGACTGCTCCTTCAGCTCGACTTCCCGCCGGGAGCGCTGCTCGTCGATGTCGCGGCGGTTCCTCTCGGCGTCCGCCCTCCTGAGCGCCCGCTCCCTGACCCACGCCGCCGCGAGCACGGCTGCCGCCGCGGCGAGCAGGAAAAGGCCGGCTTCCATCCGGGCGCCCTACCCCTCGGCGGCGAACCGGTAGCCGACGCCGCGCACCGTCTCCAGGTGCTCCGCCGCCTCGCCGAGCTTCTCCCGCAGCCTGCGCATGTGGGTGTCGACCGTGCGGCTGTCGATCGGGTTCTCGTACCCCCACACGTCCTGGAGGAGCCGGTCCCTCGACTGGACCCTGCCCCTCCTGCGGGCGAGTATCTCAAGGAGCCTGAACTCGGTCGCCGTGAGCGTGATCGCCTTCGTCCCGACCTGCACCACGTGGCGGGGCACGTCGATCTGGATTTCGCCGATCCTCAGGTGAGAGCCCTGGTCGTCGCCGGTCCGGGACTTCGAAAGCTGCTTGCGGATCCGGATGACGAGCTCCCGCGGGCTGAAGGGCTTCGTCACGTAGTCGTCGGCCCCGAGCTCGAGACCGAGGACCCGGTCCATCTCCGCCGCGCGCGCCGTCAGCATGATGACCGGGATGGAGGCGGTCGCCGCGTCGCGGCGCAGGATCTTGCAGACCTCGAGGCCGTCGACCTCGGGCAGCATGAGGTCGAGGACGATGAGGTCGGGCCGCTCGTCCCTCGCGATGGCGAGGGCGCGGGTGCCGTCCTTGGCAAAGATGGGCGTGTAGCCGGCCTCGCGCAGCTTGAAGCCGAGGACCTCGAGCGCGTCCGGCTCGTCGTCAACTACCAGTATCTTTGTCTTCATGGAATTTCTGGCCGGAATGGCGGATGTCGATCGCCTCGTAGAGGTAGACGACGTCCTCGGCGATGTTGGTCGCGTGGTCCGCGATCCGCTCCAGGCACTTGGAGATGACCATGAGGTTCAGGCAGCGCGAGATGTTCGCCGGACGCTCGACCATGAAGCTCGATAGCTCCCGGTGAAGCTGGCGGTTCAGGTTGTCGACCTCGGTGTCGCGCGGGATGACCGCGCGAGCGCGGTCGGGCTCGCGGTTGATGAAGGCCGAAATCGCGTCGCGAAGCATCTCGAGCGACATGGTCGCCATGCGGGGGAGGTCGACGTAGGGCTTGAGCTGCTGCTCGGTGTCGAGGTCGATAGCCCGCCGGGCGATCGTGACAGCCGAGTCGCCCACCCTCTCCAGGTTCTGGGAAATCTTCATCGCCGCCGTCGTCATCCGCAGGTCGGTGGCGACAGGGGCCTTCGCGAGGAGGTGGATGGCGATGTCGTCAATCTCGACTTCGAACTGGTCGATGATGTTGTCGTCGTCGACGACCGACTGGGCGAGCAGGTCGTCGCGCTCGACGAGGGCCCGCATCGCCCGGGTCAGGGCCGACTCGGCGTGGCTGGCCATGGCGAGCAGGCTCTCCTTCAGCCGGTTCATCTCTTCTGCGTAATGGGTCATTTCGGGAAGGTGCTTCTCGACATCATCCGAAGCGGCCCGAGACATAGGCCTCGGTCTGGGGATTGCCGGGGTTGGTGAACATCTTTCGCGTGTCGTCAATTTCAATGAGCTTTCCCATGTAGAAAAAAGCCGTCCTGTCCGAGCACCGCGCGGCCTGCTGCATGTTGTG
>PMSP01000403.1 GCA_003168315.1 Opitutaceae bacterium | reverse complement strand
GCGCTTGCGCTGGATGGCGCCGTAGAGGCCCGTCCGCTCCCAGTGGGCGACCCTCGGCGGCTCGCGCTGCGCGAGGCCCGCCCTCATGGGAAAATCCGTCCTGGGCAGCTGCAGCGTGTCTTTGAGGTCTTGCGCCAATCGAAAAAAAGGGTCCGGGAGGGTAAAGAGGGGACCCCGTGAGTCAAGACACTCGCTTGGCGAGCGAGGTGCCTGAGGCGATGCAGTCGGGAAGCGAGATCCCGTCCCGGACATTGCCGCCGATGAGGAGGCCCGGGTGGGCCCTCTCGCAGGCTTCCATGGCGTCCAGATGGGCCCCGTATCCGAGGTTGTACTGCGGGATCGCGCGCGGCCAGAGCGTGTGCCGCGCGAACGCGGGCCGGCCCTGGGCGCCGACGAGTGCCTCCAGATCGGCGCACACGCGCCCGATGAGTTCCGTGTCCGGGAGGCGGGCGATCTCCGGCTGGAGGGCGCCCCCCGCGAAGGCGGTCAGGGCCACGTGGCCCGGGGGCGCGCGGCCGGCGAAGAGGCTGGAGGAGAAGATGACCCCGAGGACGGAGCGCTTCTCCGAGGCCGGGACGAGCGCCCCGAAGCCGTCGAGCGGGTGGGCGACCCGGTCGCGGCGGAAGCCGAGGAAGACCGAGGCGACGGGCGGGTACTCGATCGCGCCCAGGCCCGAAAGCGGCCGCCTTCCCGGACCCCCGATCTCCATCCGCGCGAGGCTCCACGCGGGGAGCGCCGAGACGACGCAGTCAAACATTCCCGACTCCGGGCCCTTTCGGCCGTCCCACGCCACGAGCCACCTCGACTTCGGGCCCGGTCCCAGCGAGCGCACTTCCGCCCCCAGCGTCACGGATCCCTGGGGCAGCTGCGCCGCCAGCGCGTCCGTCAGCGCCTGGAGCCCGCGCCGGAAGGAGACGATCGCCGGGGAGCCGTCGAGCCCGAGCGCGCGGCGCCTCTTCGCGCTCTCCATCCCGGCGCGGATCAGCGAGCCGGTCGTCTTCTCGGCCTCCCAGATCTTCGGAAAGGCATGGCGCGCCGAGAGGCGCTCGGCGTCGCCGGCGTAGATCCCCCCGATGAAGGGCTGGACGACCCTTTCCAGGACCTCGCTTCCGAAGTGGTCCCTGACGAAGTCGGCGACGCTGGCGTCCTCGGTGCGGGCGCGGGGGCCCTTCGTGACCTCGCTCGAGACCCGAAGCTTGGATCCGAATGAGAGGAGGGGCGTCGAGACGAGGGAGGCCGCGTCCTTGGGCTCGGGCAGCGCGACCAGCTTCCCGTTCTTCGCGATATAGCGGTGCTTGGCCACCGGCGAGGACTCGATCCTCTCGGGGCCAAGGCCGAGCTCGCCGATGAAGGCGCCCGTCTGCGGGTTTCCCTCGACGAGCGACGTCGGGCCGGCCTCGACGAGCCACCCGTCGGCCAGGTCGGTTGAGACCGCCCCGCCGACCCGCGGCCCTGCCTCGAGGAGGCGCACCTTGTGGCCGGCCTTCGAGAGCCTCCACGCCGCGGTGAGGCCCGTCACCCCAGCGCCGAGGACCGCGACATTCATCGGGTCACTTCCACGAGGTCACGGCGTCGAGGAGCGCCTCGACGCACCCGATCTTCGCGTTGGGCAGGATCCCGTGGCCAAGGTTCATGATGTGGCCGGCGCTCCCGCGCATGGACTCGAGTAGGCGCCTCGTTTCCCGCCCGGCTATTTCCGGTGTCGTGTTGAGGATCGTCGGGTCGAGGTTGCCCTGGACCGCGACATTCTCGGGAAGGCTGCGGCGCACGCCCGCGAGGTCATTCGAGCCGTCGACGCTCAGCACCCTTGCGCCGGTGAAGGCCTGGTCGATCAGGTGCGCGCCCGTTCCCTTCCCGTAGATGATGATCGGGAACCCCTCCGGCATGGCGGCCACGATCGCGCGGATCCACCTGAGCGAGGCTGCCTCATAGTCCGCCCCCGCGATGACGCCTCCCCACGTGTCGAAGATCTGGATGGCGTCGGCGCCCGCGCCGATCTGCATCTTGAAGTAGGCGATCAGGGACGCCGTCAGCTTTCCGAGGAGGAGATCAAAGGTCGGTCGGTCCTCGTAATAGAGCGCCTTCACCCGCGCGAAGTCCTCCGAGCTTCCGCCCTCGACCATGTAGGTCGCCAGGGTCCACGGCGAGCCGCCGAAGCCAAGGAGGGCCCGGCTTCCCGCCAGCTCCCGCTTGAGGAGCGCCATCGCCTCGGCGACGTAGGAGAGGCGCTCCGTGACCGCGCCCTCGGGCCCCAGGGCCTCGATCATCGAGCGGTTCTCCAGCCTGCGCTCCATCGCGATGCCTCCCTCCTCCCTGAAGGTGTAGCCCTGCCCGAGGGCCTCGGGGATGACCAGGATGTCCGAGAAGAGGATGGCCGCGTCAAAGGCGAACCTGCGGATGGGCTGCATCGAGGCCTCGGCGGCCAGCTCGGGGGTGCGGACCATCTTCAGGAAGCCGTGCTTCGCCTTCAGCTCGCGGTACTCCGGCAGGTAGCGCCCCGCCTGGCGCATGATCCAGACCGGCGGCCGGTCGAGGGGCTGGCAGGCGCATGCGGCGAGGAAGCGGTCGCGGGAATTCACCGGGATCCCTCCAGCCAGTCGCGCGGCTTCAGGAAGACCTCGAGGAGCCGCGCCTCGGGCGAGCCGGGTTGCGGCACGACGCCGTAGTCCCACCGGACAACCGGCGGCAGGCTCATCAGGATCGACTCCGTGCGTCCGCCGCTCTGGAGGCCGAAAAGCGTACCCCGGTCCTGCAGGAGGTTGAACTCGACGTACCGGCCGCGGCGCCGCAGCTGGTGCTCCCGCTCCCGCTCTCCGTGGTCGGTCCCCTTCCGCCGCGCCGCCACCGCGCGGTAGGCGGGGACAAAGGCTTCGGCGACGCTCCTCATGAGGGCGAAGCTCTGCTCGAACCCGAGCTCGTCGAAGTCGTCGAAGAAGATGCCGCCGACGCCCCGCTGCTCCCCGCGGTGCCTGAGGGAAAAGTAGTCGTCGCAGGCCTTCTTGAAGCGCGGGTAGAGCGCGTCCCCGAAGGGTTCCACCGCGGCCCGGGCCGAGCGGTGCCAGTGGACGGCGTCCTCCTCGAAGCCGTAATAGGGCGTCAGGTCCCATCCCCCGCCGAACCACCACGTCGGCGCGGCCTCGCCGGCCCCGGCGACGAAGAAGCGGACATTGGAGTGGCAGGTGGGGACGTACGGGTTCCTGGGGTGGATCACGACCGAGACGCCGATGCCGGTCCAGGACTTGCCCGCAATCTCCGGACGCCGGGCGCTCGCGGCGGGCGGCAGCGCCGTGCCCCCGACGTCCGAGAACGCGACGC
>PMSP01000342.1 GCA_003168315.1 Opitutaceae bacterium | reverse complement strand
CCGCTACTTCATCGTGCTGATGGCCTACGACTACCAGGCGCTCTGGAAGCAGAGGAAGCACCGCCTGTTCTGGGTGACCCGCATCAGCGTCCGCGAGCGCGGGGCGAACTTCGCCAAGGTGTTCCCGGCGATGGCCGCCTACGCATCGCGGTATTTCGGGCAGAGCACCCGCGGGCTCCTCCGCAAGCCCCTTCCCGAGGGGCATGTGGAGATCGGGGAGCCGAGGTCCCTCGGCGTCATCCCTGAGAAGTGACCTCAGCGCCCGTGGCCCCCGAAATGGCCGCCCCCGAAATTGGCGCCGCTGACGTGGCCGCCGAATCCCGCCCGCCCGAATCCGCGTCCACGAAAGCCGTGGCCGTAGAAGCCGTGTCCGTAGAAGCCGCGGCCGAAGCCGAATCCGACGAAACCGAGGGGATACCCGCCCCAGAACCACGGGTCTCCCGCCCAGCCGTAGCCCGGGTAGGCATAATATCCGGGATAGGCGTCCACCGAATAGTCGGCCGGGCCGTAGTCCACCGTCGACGGGGGCTGGTCGATCACGCGGTCGACGCCGCCCGGGCCGCTCTGGCCCTGGAACTGCCCGTCGACATAGGGCGCCGGGGTTGAGGGCATCGGCTGCCCCTGACCAGCAGTCTGCGAGTACTGGCCCGGGGGCTGGGGCGGTCCCGCCTGCGCCTGGGAAGCCTCGCCGACATTCCATGCGCCGTTCACCCAGACCCAGCTGCCGCTGGAGGAGATCCAGTGGCCGGCGACCCAGGTCGCGCCCCGCGACGGCGGGAGGTCCCAATGGGCCGCGACCCACTTCCACTGGCCGTTCTCGGAGTTCCATTGCCCGCCCATCCAGACGTAGCCCTGTGAGGGTGCCGGCGACGTGATTTGGCTGTCGGCGGACAGCGAAGGATTGGCGGTCGTGTCCGCGAGGGTTATGGCGCAGCCCGCGAGGCAAGCTGCCCCGGCGAGTGCGATTCGGATTCTTGAATTCATGGTATTAAATTTTATTCCTCTACTGGGCCTTCAGCCTTGGACACGTATCGGTCGGCCGCTGTTCCGCATGGTTTGGCGAGTAAACGGCCGCGAATTTCCGTGACCCAACATTGCCACGGAAAGAAGCCTTACGCAAGTGGCCGGTCCCTCCCTGCGATTGGGCGGGGCCGCCAGTGCCCCCTAAACCCGGCGCCACCATGCGGCTACGTCCCGGCGTCAGGCCCGGCCTGACCGCCTCGCGATTTGTGCTTGGCCGCCCGCCCGGGCTCCGCTTGCTAGGGTGCCTATGGAAGAACCCGAGGTCCCCACCGAGCATCTGCACGAGGAGATGGAGCACCACGCTGCGCATAGCAGGGCGCCGTGGATGATGGGCGTCGCCCTGAGCTCGGCGCTGCTCGCTGGCCTTGCGGCCGTCTCCTCGCTCCTTGCGGGCCACCACGCAAACGAGGCGATGGTCGAGCAGATCCAGAGCTCCGACAAGTGGGCCTACTACCAGGCCAAGGGGATCAAGGCGGCCGTCCTGGGATCAAAGATGGAGCTCCTTGAGGCCGAGGGGAAACCGGCCGCCGCGCGGGACCAGGAGAAGATGGCCGGCTACAGGAAGGACCAGGACGACATCGCTGCGGAGGCGAAGGAGAAGGAGCAGTCGGCTGAGGCGCACCTGCGGACGCACGTCGTCTATGCGCGGGCCGTCACGCTCTTCCAGATCGCGATCGCCATCGGCGCGATCTCCGCGCTGACCAACCGGCGCGCGTTCTGGTTCGTGAGCATCGGTTTCGGCGTGGCGGGGATCGTCTTTCTCCTGCAGGGCCTGCTGGCCCATTAGGGGACGCTCAAGCGCTGACGAAGTCTATATACCCGCGCTCGACGTCGGTCGACACCAGCTGGACGCGGATCCGGTCGCCGACCTTCAGGTGCTCGAAGCCCTTGAGCAGCTTCCCCTCGACCGCGGGACGGCGGAGTCTCACCCACGTCCCCTTGTCCGTTGCGCCGGTCACCGTCGCGTCGAACTTGTCGCCGGTCCTCGCCGAGAGCAGCATCGCGCCGGCCGACTTGACCACCTGCCTCTCGACCTTCTTCGCCGCGTCCTCCTGGTCCGTGCAATGCTGGGCCAGCGAGGTCAGATCGTCGTTCGCATAGGGGGGTCGGGACCCGGCGAGCGCGGACTTGAGGAGGCGCTGGATGAGGAGGTCGGGGTACCGGCGGTTCGGCGCCGTCGAGTGCGCATAGTCCGCCACCGCCAGCCCGAAGTGCCCCGCCACCGTGCCGCCCGGGAATTCGACGACGTACTCGCCTCGTCCCAGGAGCTTGATCACGCAGAGTGAAAGGTCGGGAAACGAAGATGCATCCGCCTTCATCGCGGCGACCAGGAAGGCCTCCAGGGCCTTCCCGTCCGGCCTGTCAGGCAGCGCGGAGCCCCGCTCCGCGGCCAGCTCGACTATCCGGTCCCACTTGCTGGGGGTCCTGACCACGCGGCGGATCGAGGGGAACCCCTTGGCGGACAGGTAGCGGGCGGTGACGCCGTTCGCGGCAACCATCAGCTCCTCGATGAGGCTCTTCGCGACGTTGCTCTGGTCCGGCAGGAGGTCCCGAAGGACGTCGCCGTCAAAGACCGGGCGCGGCTGGACCGTCTGGAGCGAGAGGGCCCCGCGCATGTGCCTGAGCGAGCGCAGCTGCTCGGCGACGTTGTGCTGGAGCCTGATGTTCTCCGCCAGACCCGCGACGGCCCCGATCGGGGAGGGCATCGGGGCCTTGCCGTCGAGCCACGCAGCGACGCTGTTGTAGGCTAGCTTGGCCTGGTTCTTGACGACCGCCCCGTAGATCCCCGACCCCTTGAGCGCGCCCGTCTTGTCGAACGTCATCTCGATCACGCATGCGACCCGGTCCGTGCCGAAGGCGAGCGATGTGAGGTCGGTCGAGAGCTTCTCGGGGAGCATGGGGAATATGCCACCGGCCGTATAGACCGAGGTCGTGTTTTTTCTGCCATGGCCGTCCAATGCCGTGCCCTTCCCGACGAGGCCGTCGACGTCGGCTATCGCGACAAGCACCCTGGCCGACCCGTCCCCGAGGCCCTCGGCGACCGTCAGCTGATCCAGGTCCCGCGAGTCATCGTTGTCGATGGAGCACCAGAGGAGCTCTCTCATGTCGCGAACCGGCGCACCGGGATTCGCCTCGGGCCCCTTGATGGCCGACAGCTCCGCCAGGGCCGCCGGCGGAAAGTCGGGCTCGAGGCCCCTCTCGACCATCACCCTGCGGGCGATTTTCTGCAGAACGGTGCGGGACTTCCGATCATCGGGGTTCGGCATTGGGGTTGTGTCCCTGAATGCCCGATTTCCCGCCATGGTCAATTTTGCGTTTCCCCGGGAAGCATGCTACTGTAAAGGCAACGCGGGGAGCCTTTCCCGTTCCCCGCTTTCGGATTAGTCAGAGCAGATGAAGCACCCCCTCATAGTCATCGCAGCTCTTCTGGCCGCCAGCGCATGGGCGCGCGCCCAGGCGCCGGCGTCGACCCCAGCCGCCCAGCCCCCCACGAACGACGCATCGAGCGTCCTCCTCGCGAGCAAGCCGGCCCCTCCCGTGCCGGTTCCTGCGGCCCCGCGGGACAGCGGCGCCCGCCCCGCCTCTGCGGGCATCGCGGCCGACCTGGCCGCCAACATGCCCAAGTATGCGCCCGAGCTGGCGCCCGTCCCAAAGGCCGGCACGGGATCCCAGGACCTGCGGGACGTTGACAGGCCGAAGAACCAGATCCCGCGCCTGCCGCTTGAGGTGATGTCAAGGTACGTGGTCCATGAGGCCCGGATGCCGCAGTTCAAGGAACATGACCTCTACACGAAGGAAGGCCTGATCGCGCTGTCCCTGGAGAGGCATCCCGGGCTGCACTTCGGCAACATCTTCAACCTGAACTCCGCGGCTGCCTTTGCCGCCATACAGAACGAGGAGAGCGCTGCAGACAGGCTGGACCTCGTGGACACCGCCTACGCGATGGCTGTCGGGGGCGACGACAAGGAGACCGCCGTCATGCAGGACGCGATAGAGGCCGAATCCTTCAGTCTTGGCACGCAGGACGGGCCCATCGGGGGCCCGCTGTCGCCCTGACTTTTGCCCGCCGGGGCAGGCGGCCGCTAGTCGGCCGAATCGCCGCTCCCGACCATGGCCCGAGCGGCGTTCTCATCCGACGTGGCCACGCGCTCCACGCCGTTGTTGGTTTGGACCTCGTAGAGGTTCAGCTTCCCGACGGCCCTGATGAGGACCACCTTGGTCACCTGCACCTTGGCGGTCTCCTCCCTGGCCTCGCCCTTGGGCGAAAGGCTCTGCTCGACCTCCATGGCGCCCCTCGCCGCCTCCGTCTTGAGGTCGAATTCCGGCAGCTCGCTCCAGGAATTGACGATGTGGAAGGTGCCCTCGTGCGTCGCCCGGTTCCAGGTGAACCCGTTGATGACGACCTGGTGACCCACGTTCCCCCCGTTCCAGGGATGCTTTCCGACAAACCCCGGGGGAAGGTCCTGCCACACCTCACGCGGGAAGGAGGCCAGTACCGGGCGCCCCTTTCGCAGCTCTGCCCTCGTCCACTCGAAGGCGTCGACCTTCGGGCTCCAGTCATGAATGACCGGCTTGAAGTTCATGACCAGGTTTTCCATGCCGCTGTAGTACGCCGGGTTTATCCACGGCCTCTCCGTGTCCGCGTTGTTGATGACCTTGAAGATGTCGACGTTGTCCACGTAGAAGCCGGCGATATCCAGCCAGTGCACGCGCGCGTAGACCATGCATGTCGCGCCGATCTGGTCCCTCGGGACGTTGGGCGGGACCAGCTGGACCGTCTCAAGGGCGCCCGCGGTGGTGGACACGGCTATCGTCTTCTTCGTCGGCACCACCTCCCTGACGACCTTGACCTCCGATTTGCCGTGCGCGAGCGGGCTCTGCAGGCTCAGGGCCGTGAGCCACGCCCGGTCCTCGTCCTTCAGAGAGTCGATCGGCACCATGGTCTTCGATCCGTTCGCGAGGAGAACGACCGCGTAGCCGTTCTCGATGCGCGCCCTGACCGCGTCCTGGTACTTGGGTGAAACCGCGAACAGTGGGCCCGCGACGAAAAGCAGGACCGCGCATATCGACGCCTTCTTTCTTGTGATAGGGAGCATGGGCAAGTCGCGGCACGCGTCCGGAGCCATTCCGGCACGCCGCATCTTCCTCAAACGCAAGATCCGCGCCCCTGGCGATGGGAACTAATACGTATCCCGGTTCAGGGGCGCACGCCCGAGTTTCCAGTTTGCGCCGGGGGCGGTCCCCGGCCACCGTGTCGGCGTCCTGCACGAACGGTTTCCGGGACACAATCCATGAAGAAACGCAATCCGGCGAAACCCCTGGCTGACAACAAGCATCTCCTTCGCTGGGTCGACAAGATGGCGGACCTCTGCAAGCCGGACTCCCTCCACTGGGTCGACGGCTCAAAGCTGGAATACGACGCCCTCTGCGCCGGGATGGTGAAAAACGGGACCTTCATCAAGCTGAACGAGAAGCTCTGGCCCGGCTGCCACTACGCCAGGAGCGACCCGACGGNNGGACCGCACGTTCATCTGCTCCAACTCGCGCGAGGCCGCGGGACCGACCAACAACTGGGTCAACCCCTTCGAGATGCGCCGCAAGCTGCGCGAGATCTTCAACGGATCGATGCGCGGGCGCACGATGTACGTGCTTCCGTTCAGCATGGGGCCGGTCGGCTCCCCGATGGCGCAGATCGGCGTGCAGCTGACGGACTCGCCCTACGTGGTCGTCAACATGCGCATCATGGCGCGGATCGGCCTGCCGGTGTTCAGGGAGATCGACAAGGGCGAGAAGCGCGTCGTCCCCTGCATGCACTCGGTCGGCGCACCCCTGGGCAAGGGCGAG
>PMSP01000176.1 GCA_003168315.1 Opitutaceae bacterium | reverse complement strand
CACGCAGTCGCTCCCGTCCTCGGTGTGGAACCAGTGCGGCTCGAGCCCGCCGAACTCGCGCTCGAACCCCTCGCGGCCGCCGCCGACCTCGATCATGAGGATCCCGTGCGGCTTCAGGCGCGTCGCCGACTGCCGGACGATCCTGCGGATGAGGTCGAGGCCGTCCCTGCCCCCGTCGAGGGCGAGGCGCGGCTCGCGCCGGAACTCCTCGGGGAGCGCGTCGACGTGGGCCGAAGGCTCGTAGGGGGGGTTGCTGAGGATGACGTCGTAGCGCCCGGGAGGCACCGACGTGAACAGGTTGCTCCGCAGGAGCCTGACCCGCCCGCCCAGCCGGTGGCGGGCGACGTTCAGCGCCGCCACCTCGAGCGCGTCCCGGGACAGGTCGATTGCGTCCACCCGCGCCCCCCGGAAATGCCGGGCAAGGAGGACCGCGAGGCAGCCGGATCCCGTGCACAGGTCGGCCACGCGGGCCACCCCCGGGGGGTCGCGCACCCAGGGGTCGACCTGCAGCGGCAGGATCTCGACGAAGTAGCTGCGGGGGATGAGCACACGCTCGTCGACGCGGAACCGGAGCCCCCCGAGCCATGCCTCGCCGGTGATGTAGGCGGCCGGCACGCGCCCGACGAGGCGGCGCTCGAACACCGCCGCGACGGCGGCGGACTCGCAGGCCGAGAGCCTGCGCGCAAGGACCGACGGGGCGCTCCCGATCGGCAGCCCGAGCGTCTTAAGGATCAGGTAGAGGGCCTCGTCGCGGGCGGTCGACGCGACCTGCCCGAGCGCGGCTCCCTTCTCCCGGTACATCCGCTCGGCGCGGGCCAGCCAGCGTCCCAGGGTCAAAGGTGGAATATGAGCAGGCACGCCGTCGGGTTGATCAACCTGCAGAGGATCGCGTAGGGATAGCACGAGGTCGCGACCATCCCGGCGATCATTCCGGCCGTCGCGCTGAAGTTGATCATCAGGAAGATGATGAGTGAGCCCCAGCGCGAGGCGTTGAAATAGGCCTCCTCCGACATGCCCACGATGCGGCGAAGGATTGAGCCGCCGTCGAGCGGCGGGATGGGCAGGAGGTTGAACACGGCCAGGCCGACGTTCATGACCACGATGCCCCTCACGAGCTCGGCGAATCTCGGCTGCGCGGCGACAAAGAGGCAGCCGACGACGACGGCCGCCAGGGCGAGGAGCAGGTTGCAGGCCGGGCCCGCCGCCGCGATCAGGATCTCGTCGCGCCAGCGGTGCCGGTGGTTCGAGGGGTTCGTGACGACGGGCTTGCCCCACCCGATGAACGGGAGCCCCCCGCCGAAGACGAAGATGTTGAGGATCGGGATGATGATCGTCCCGAACATGTCGATGTGCGCCATCGGGTTCAGGGTGACCCTCCCGTCCGCCATCGGCGTGTCGTCCCCCAGCATGTCGGCCGCGATCGCGTGCCCCCACTCGTGGAACGCGATGCTGGCGACCAGGAGGATGAAGGTGATCAGCCCGTCCCTGAGGAAGTTGGGATCGATGTCCATCGGGGTCTATTTCCCGGCGGGGGCGTCGATCCGGTCAAGGAGCTTCCGCCTCTGGTCCGCCATCGCCGGATCCGTCACCGTGTCGAGCACCTTGCGCGCGTCGGCGGCCTTCCCCATGTTGAGGAGGACGTTCGTCTCATGGAGCCGCATCGTCTGGCGCTCCACCTCCGACTGCGCGCGGCCCTCGAGGCCCTGCCATGTCCTCAGCGCCAGGGCCCAGTCGGGCTCCTGCATGTCGTAGAACGACTCGGCGTACCGGTAGCTGAACTCGATCCGGTCCGGCGCCAGCTCCGACGCGGTCCTGAAGGCCTCCTGCATCGAGTGCTCGATCGAGGCCCGGGTCCACTCGCCGCTCTTCAGGAAATCGTCCCTGGCCTCGTAGAGCAGT
The DNA here is from genome assembly GCA_003168315.1 of Opitutaceae bacterium. Classification (GTDB taxonomy): domain Bacteria; phylum Verrucomicrobiota; class Verrucomicrobiia; order Opitutales; family Opitutaceae; genus Palsa-1447. The sequence continues at coordinate 1,513 of PMSP01000176.1, read as the reverse complement.
GTCCCGAGCTGGTAGTGGTAGAGCGGCTCCTTCGGCTCGAGCTTGATCGCCGCAAGGAAGTAATTGAGCGCCTCGAGCGGCTTTCCGTCCTCGGCCAGGTAGTTGCCGAGCTCATTCTTGACCAGCGGTATGTCAGGATCCATCTGGTTCGCCTTCAGCAGGAGCGCCACCGCCGGCTTCCGCATGCCGGCCTTCCAGAGCATGTACCCGTAGGAGGCATACCCCGCCGCGAAGTCCGGGTTGTCCCTGAGGAGCGACTCGTACTCGCGGGTGATCTGCTCCACCTGGTTCTTGAACTCGGCCTCCTCGAGCTCGCTTCCCTGCGCCACGGCGTCGGAGAACATGACCTTCTGGTGCTCCGCGATCTCCTTCAGCCGCCGCTCGGCCATGGTCTCGGGCGCCGCCTGGGGCGGGGCCGTGTCGGCGAGCGCCGCCCCCGCCACGAGGAGGGAGAGGGCTGCTATGAGGTGGGCGCGTCTGATGGGCATGGAGGGAGGGGAGCACCCGTGGACACCGGGTCACCCGCCTCGTTCAAAAAATCTGCCCGCGCAGGGACGGCCAAGGCGACATTATTTGCACTATTCGCTTTAGAACCGAATCCGCGGCCCCTATAACGGAAAGCATGGGTGAGGCTCCGCCTTCGGTTTCGCAAAATCCTTTCGGTACAGTCCTTCCGCCCGACGTGCTGGGCGCCGCGGTAGACAGGTTCAACGACATCGTGATGGTCACTGAGGCCGAGGCCTCCGAGGGGCAGGACAGGAGGGTCCTCTTCGTGAACCCGGCTTTCGAGAAGATCACGGGCTACACCGCCGAGGAGGTGATGGGGCGGACGCCCCGGTTCATGCGGGGCCCGGGAACCTCGCAGGATGAGATCGAGAGGATCGAGAGCACGCTCAAGGCCCGCAAGCCGGTGCGCGCCGAGATCCTCAACTACAAGAAGGACGGCTCGGCATTCTGGCTGGAGATCGAGGGGAACACCACGGCGAGCCCCTCGACCGGCGTGGAGTTCTTCGTCTTCATCGAGCGGGACATCACCGAGCGCAAGAAGCTCGAGGCCGTGCACCGCGAGCAGGAGCGCGCGATAGCCACCCTCTTCAGCAACCTGCCCGGCATGGCCTACCGCTGCCTCAACGACGGCTCCTGGACGATGGAGTTCGTGAGCGGGGGCTGCCTCGAGCTGACGGGGTACGATCCCGGAGCCCTGATCGGCAACCGGCTCAAGAGCTTCGAGGCGATCATCGAGCCCGATGACAGGAAGGCGGTCCATGAGATCATCACCCGCGCCGTCGAGCGCGGCGAGGCTTTCGAGCTGATGTACCGGATCCGCACGCGCGAGGGGGCGATCAAGTGGGTGTGGGAGAGGGGCCGCTCCGTGCCGGGCCCGGACGGCGCCGTGCGGACCCTCGAGGGCTTCATAACCGACATCACGGAGCGCAAGCTGCTGGAGGCCCAGGTCCTCCAGAACCAGCGGCTCGAGAGCATCGGCACACTGGCCGGCGGGATCGCCCACGAC
>PMSP01000014.1 GCA_003168315.1 Opitutaceae bacterium | reverse complement strand
CTTTCTGCGAGGTCCACGCTTTCCAGCAGCGTCTCCAGCGTGACCTCGATCCGTTGAGTTTTGGCCGACATCCGCGATTCGAGGCGAGTCCTTGTCAAAAAGACGGTAAATGGTTATCACAGCGGCGGAGTACAAGTCAATGAAGTCCCGTTAGCCGCAATGGGTCTGATCTCGATGACCCAGCCTATTGGGAGCTGCGCGTTCTCCAAGAGGCTCTCGATTCTGGACCGCTGAGTCGGTACAATCCTAGCCAAAGTTCAATTGGGTAACGACTGTGAGTAGCGTGGTCATTCTAGTTATAGGTTTCGGCATTGCGGCGATCGGTTTCTTCGTCATGCGAAATCCGATGCATCTCGCAATGCTTGCCCCGATGGCTGAGGGCTACTACCAAAGAATGGTTCTCGACCGCATGCATCGCAATGGGATGCGCATGTTCGGTATGATCTTGTCGTTCCTCGGATTGTCTATCTTTACGAGCGCTTTGAAGGGGCCGTTGCGGCCTGATTTTTTCCATACACTGTCGAATGGAATGCTTGTGCTTCTGTGGCTCGCCTTCATTTTCGCTTGGGTGTTCGGGTTGATTTACGCCGCTGTTCAGCTTTTTCGAGGACGCTGGAAGCAGCTTTTCTTCGGTTGGTTCCGTATGTATAGGCAGGGGATGGAGCTTGGACCGATAGAGGTCTATCCAGCTATAACGCCTCGAATGCGCAACGAAAGACTCGGGTTTACCATTGTCTACTTCTTCCTGATTGGATTAACTTCGGCTGTTGCACTTGCCATTCGATGACTCATTCCAGCTTGGGGAAGAACTCGGCTTCCACGCTTTAGGCCCAGTAGGTGCGGTCTAGGGTGCGGTACTGGATGGCCTCGCTGAGGTGCTTGGGCTGGATGCCGGGCGCGCCTTCCAGGTCTGCGATGGTGCGGGAAACCTTCAGGATGCGATCGTGGGCACGGGCTGACAGTCCCAGGCGCTGGATGGCGGTTTCCAGCAGCTTCTCGCCTTCGCCCGAAATTGCGCAGTGTTTGCGGATGAGCCTTGGAGGCATCTGCGCGTTGGCGTACAACTTTTTCTCGCCGCGATAGCGATCGAGCTGAATCTGGCGCGCTCGCAGGACGCGTCCGCTGACGCACGCGGAGCTTTCGATTTCGCCGTTGCCGCGCAGTTCCTTGTATTTCACCGCGGGAACTTCGATGTGGATGTCGATGCGGTCGAGCAGCGGGCCGGAAATTTTCGAGACGTAGCGCTGGATTTGCGCGGGCGAGCAGTGGCATTCGCGCGTGGAGTCGCCGAAAAATCCGCAAGGACAAGGATTCATCGCCGCAGCAAGCATGAAGCGCGATGGAAACGTGACGGAAAGCGCGGCACGAGCGATGGTCACGCTGCCTTCTTCGAGAGGCTGGCGCATCACTTCGAGAACGTTGCGCGGGAACTCGGGAAATTCGTCGAGGAAGAGCACGCCGTTGTGCGCAAGAGAGACTTCGCCGGGACGGGGCACGATGCCGCCGCCGATGAGGCCCGCGTCGGAGATGGTGTGATGCGGCGAGCGGAATGGCCGTTGGGTTACGAGGCCCTGCGCCGCGTCGAGCACAACCTCGCCCTCGCCCGGGAGCTGGGGGCGGAGATCGTCGTCACGCACGACAACGACGTCGCCGCCGCGCTCGTGCGCGTCGCCCTGCAGAACAACGCGACGCAGATCGTCGTCGGCAAGTCGCGCAACCCGCGGTGGTTCGACCTCCTGCGCGGCGGCAACCTGGTGGACCGCCTGTTGAGGATAGCCGGGTCGATCGACATCTACCTCGTCCCGGCGGAGCGGGCCGCTGAGAGGCCGACCACCTGGATCGACTGGCGGCCGGCCGAGGCCTCGCCCGCCCGGGAATACGCGGAGGTATTCGGCGTCCTGGGGGCCTTGACGATCGCCAGCTGGTTCATCGTCCCCCACTCCGGCTACCTGTCCGTGGGGCTTTTCTTCCTCCTGGCCATCATCGTGCTCAGCCTGCGCCTGGGTCCCGGCCCCGTCTTCGTGGCCGGGGTCGCCAGCGCCCTCACCTGGAACTTCCTCTTCATCCCGCCCCTCTTCACGTTCGCGATCGCGAGGTTCGAGGACGGCCTCATGTTCGTGACCTACTTCGTGGTGGCGCTCATCTCCGGGCAGCTGACGGCGCGGGTCCGGGCCCAGGAGCGCAACGAGCGCATGCGGGAGGACCGGGCAACGGCGCTCTTCCACCTCACCCAGGCCCTGAGCGCGGCCAGGACGCTCGACGAGGCCGTGTTCGCGGCGCTCAGGCAGGCCGACACCTACTTCGGGGCAAAGACCGCCCTCCTCCTGGACGACGGGAACGGCTCGGCCCTCATGCCCCACTTCGCCGGGTCATTCTCGGTGACCGACAAGGAGCGCGGCGTCGCCGACTGGGCCTGGCGAAACCGCAAGAAGGCCGGGCGCTTCACGGACACCCTCCCCTCCGCCGAGGGGCACCACGTCCCCCTCGTCCGCGAGGACACGGCCATCGGGGTCCTCATTCTGCGGATGCCGCCCGAGGCGACGCTCTCCCTCTCGCAGCGCGACCTGGCCGAGAGCTTCGCCGCGCAGCTGGCCCAGCTGGTCGAGCGCGAGCAGCTTCGGGCCGTCGGCGAACGGGAGAAGCTGCTGGCCGAGTCCGACAAGCTGCACCGCACCCTGCTCGACGGCGTGTCCCACGAGCTCAAGACGCCGCTTGCGGTCCTGAGCGCGGCGGTCGAGAACCTGAAGGGGGCGGACGAGGCGACCCGGGCCGACCTGGCCGACGAGATCCGGACGGCCACCCGGCGGCTGAACCGGCTGGTCAACAACCTCCTCGACCAGACCCGCCTCGAGTCGGGGGCGCTGCGCCCGCGGCTGGACTGGTGCGACGGGCACGACCTCATTAACGCCGCGATCGACGGGGTCAGCGAGTCCTTGATCGGCCACCCGTTCGAGACCAACATACCGAAGGACCTGCCCCTCTTCCGCGCCGACGCGGCGCTCATGGAGCAGGTGATCGCCAACCTCCTCCTCAACGCGGCATTGCACACGCCGTCCGGAACTGAAATCTTCCTCGCAGCCGGCGTGGACCGCCAGAAGTCACGGATCTACTTCACCGTGGCGGACCGCGGGCCCGGCCTGCCGGCGACGATGCGCGAACGACTCTACCAGAAATTCCAGCGGGGCGACGCGGCCAAGGCCGGCGGCCTCGGCCTCGGGCTGTCGATCATCCGCGGCTTCGTGACCGCCCAGGGCGGCGACGTCGTCGCGGGCGAGAACCCGGGCGGCGGCGCGGTCCTCACGGTCTACCTGCCCTTCAAGGCCCACGGCGACGTACCGAACGAATAACTATGAGCGCCGCCAAACTGACCGTGCTGGTGATTGACGACGAGGTGCAGATCCTGCGCCTCCTTAGGATCACGCTCGAGGCGGCGGGCATGAACGTCATCGAGGCCGAGACCGGCAAGATCGGGCTCGAGGAGGCGGCCCGCTGCCAGCCCGACGCGGTCGTCATGGACCTCGGCCTGCCGGACATAGGCGGCCTCGAGGTCCTGAAGCAGCTGCGCGAGTGGTCGAAGGTCCCCGTGCTCGTCCTGACGGTCCTCGCCGCCGAGAGGGACAAGGTGGCCGCGCTGGACGCGGGCGCGGACGACTACCTGACGAAGCCGTTCGGGTCGGCCGAGCTGACGGCCAGGCTGCGGGCGATCCTGCGGCGCGTGCCCGGGGAGAACGAGCCGTCGGTGGTCACCTTCGGGGACATCGAGATGGACCTCGCCGCCCGGATCGTGCGCCGCGGCGGCGCCGAGGTGAGGCTGACGGCCAAGGAATATGCCATGCTCCGGCTCCTCGTTGTCCACCGCGGCAAGGTGGTCACCCACGGCCAGATGCTGCGCGAATTGTGGGGACCCAAGGCGGAGGAGAACACGCACTACCTGCGCGTCCACATGACCCACATCCGGCAGAAGCTCGAGGCGGAGCCCCACAAGCCGAGGCACCTCAGGACGGAGTCCGGGATCGGCTACCGGCTTGTGGAGGAATAAGGCCGCCCCACCGTCTCATCTCGCTTCGTCAACGAGGCGGCCTGTCAGGGCTGCGCTTTCCTTCACCGGCTTCTGGAAATTCGCCTGGCCTTGAGTTACGGAATGCGCAGAAGGCATCCCGCGGGAGCAAAAACCCCCTAACTAGGTGGCCGGCAAAGCTGTTGACCGTGCCGGGTTTGGACCGGGGCGATATGCGTCGTGTTTCTCCGCGGTCGTCCATCAAATGGCGCGACATGAGAGACGACTATATCAAGGAAGCCCTCAAGACGATCGACGACCCCAACATCCTGGTGAATGTGGTCTCCCGGCGCGTGAAGCAGCTCAAGCGCGGCAACCGCCCGCTGGTCGAGTCGCTGGAAAAGCTCTCCCCCGAGGATACCGCCCTGCGCGAGATCATCGAGGGGAAGATAAGCTACGAGCTGGCGAGCACGACCGCGCGGAGCTAGGGAGACCGCGGCCGGCGCCGTCCTGGCAGGCACCGGCGCGGGACTTTCCCGGCGACGCACGAGGAGCGCGAGCGCGAGGGGCGCCGCATAGCTGCCCCCGTGCTCCACGAAGACCCACATGGGTGAGCCGGCCATGGGCGATAGGGCCTCGGTTGCAAACTTCCAGGCCAGGACAAAGACGAGGATGCCGAATCCCGGCTGCAGGAGCACGACAAGGGCCAGGACGCATTCAAAGGCGCCTATGGCGGGCTCGACCCAGGTGCCATGGAGCCCGAGGAGCGCATACTGCGTGCTGAAGAGTGGCTTCCTGACCAGGAGGCCGAGCGCGCCGTGGCCAAGGAGGAGAAGGACCGTCGTCAGCCGCAGGGCCCAGCAGACCCTGAGCCGCAGCCTCCCCTGGATCTCATCGACCATCCTGAATCGGAGCCACGCCTTCCAGTTGCCGCCCCGGGACAGCATGAAGAGTGCGAAGAGGGCGCCGAAGTTGCCCGCGCGCTCCACGGCCTCCCACGCAGACTCCCCGGCCAGCGGCCGAAGGAGGGCCGTCCAGAGGCCCCAGGCCGTCATGTACAGGATGACGGCCCTCATGGGGTAGAAAAGGACGGTGAGCGCCATGGCGACGTCGAACAGGCCGACCAGCGGCATCAGGTGGAGCGAGGTGTCCCTCGGAATGCCGACCACCGCGAAATACGACGACCACGCGGCCACGCGGCCGATGCCTAGGGCGCCGTGGCCTACGAACTCCATGACTACGCCGACACGGAGAATCCAGGAGATCTGCAGGGTCTCCTGCCTGCTGGGGTACATGGGCGGAAGTTGGCGGATTTTCACCCTCTGGGAAATGATTTTGGGGTCAATTGCGGGCGAAGCGGGGCAATTGCAGCCTGCTTCGCGGCGGCCCACCGGCCCGGGAGGCGCCCATGGGCTCCTATTGCCTTCCGAGTGGTCTAAGGTAGGATCCTCCCCCCCCATGCCCTCCCAACACGCCATTGAAGTCTTCGCCCTTCTCAACTTTACGATCGTGGGCCTGTCGCTCCTGGTCCAGCCGCGCGCCTGGGCGCGCTTCCTGTCCTGGATGCGCCGCGAGGGCGACGCCGGCGCCGTGATCTACGGGCTCCTCTGCGTCCTGTGGGGCTCGCTGATCGTCTCCTTCCACCCGGAGTGGCACGGGCTCCTCGTCATCCTCCCGGCGTTCGGCCTGCTGCAGTTGTTCGAGGGCTTCGTGTTCCTGGTTGCCCCGGCCTTCGGCCTGCGGGTCATGTCCGTCTTCGATGAGGAGCACCTTTCGCTCCTTCGCCTGCTGGGCGTCATCGCGCTCGCCCTCGCCGCCTGCATATTCGTGGTCCTCCTCTCCGCGCGGATGTAGCTCCCGGTGTCCGGCGCCTTTGCCCGTGGGGATAACCGCAATTGGGGCTGGCAGAACGCGGCCGCCCGCACGAATGCCCATTGCCCTAGCTGCGCAGGAAGCTGCAAAGCAGGACCGCTGTTAGATTGCAGTTCGGATTTCGGTCTAGGGGTTCAGCGGTACAACGTCGCTAGGCGCGCCGTTTGCTGCGACCCATTGCTTGAAGAAGGGACTATCGAAGAACACGCCTCTGCCGTCGGAGTNNAATTGGGGCGCGCGACCTGCGGCTAGCGCTCTTAGAACCGCTCGTTGAACCAGTGTCATCTGCCTCCAGAAGGCAGCGTGTTCGTTGTGGAGTTGCCGCAGGGAGATGTCGTTCATGGCACGCGCCGCGACGTCTCCGTCTTCTCCCTTGTGACCCGCCGCCAGGATGTCGAAAGCGGTTTTGGCGACCCTGACGATGTCTCCGGTGCACGGGCCGGCGACCGCTACGATGTCGGCGCCGTTATTTTTGGCAGGTATGCCCCCTTGCTTCATGCGGGCATCTATCCATTTGGCCATGAGTTCCGGATCAATGGGGCCCACTTCAATCGTTTCGAGTTGTTTGAAGAATGCAGCTTTGGGATCGGTCATGCGCTTAAGCAGTCGATGATCCGAACCGGAGAAGAAGTAATTGATGTGGTGGTGCCTTTGGCTGAGCGCCCTGATACGCCAGACGATGTCTTCGCCCCCAAGTTTCCAGATCTCTTGGAATTCATCCAGCCAGACGGTGTAAATGATGTCTTCGGCTTCTGCCACGGCCTCGATGAAATCGAGCGCCACATCTATGTTTGCTTGGCTGGTGGATTGGCGCAGGTCCGCCTTGAATGCGAACTTCCAGAGGCTGACAGATACGCTCCCTAACTTTTTTTCCACCAGTTTCGCGATTTTCCCGAAGATCGCGTCGGGGGGTCTTGGAATCTGGTTAAGGAGTAGCGTCGCGGCCTCGGTGAGGCCGACCACCAACGATAGATACACCTTTATGATTTGGGTGGAAGCTTTGAGTGCGGCATTGTCGATGAGAGATGTCTTCCCCATTCGACGCCGGCCGTAGAAGAGGACGCGGCGGCCCCGCTCATTTAGGAGCTTCTCGATAATCGGCAGGATCTTCTCACGGTCTGTGAAGCTCCAGCGGTCCGCGGTGTGCTCGAAGAAAAAGGGATTTACGGGAGTGGCTTTCATGTTCGGGATGACGGTTAAAGATATGACGGTGTTTACCGTCACGGTAATTACCGTCAAGACGAATCGGCCTCGTGGCGATCGAACTAAGCCGAGGATAACGTCAAATGCCCAAAGATCAGCCCAACCAGAGATCAAGAGAAACTCGGCCTTTGATCGGCCCGGCTCTCCTCGCTGATTCCCGCTGGTACGCTGCCTGCAGTGACACTGCCGTCATCGCTCGGTGTAGGAAACGGGGCATACCGACTCCCGGGCGGGGCTGGTGGACCAAGATACGTTATCGGGAGGAAATCCCTGTAACCGGAGAATTGGCCGGAAAAGAAGACCCTGCGTCGCCACTGAAAAAATCGGCTCCCAACTCTAAGAGTGAAACCAGCCATGTTGCATCTGATCACCAAGATGCCCAGGTTCGATTCGATAATGACGAGGAAAGTGGTGCACCCGGAGAGAGTCGAACTCCCAACCTTCTGATCCGTAGTCAGACGCTCTATCCAATTGAGCTACGGGTGCGAGTTATTGAGCAACAGGCGCTTGCAATATGAGAGCAAAACTCAGGCGTGGAACGCTCGAGTCATGTTCCGCCCGTCGTCGAACCCGTCAGAGAGCCTGCTGAACGGGAGATATTACGGTCGCTTCGCGACTTGCGGCAAGCAGAAATGGGTCAACGCCGCCGGCGAAGGCTCCGCTACTCCAAATGCGAGCCACATTGTTGTCGACCTCTCCCGCCGCGTTGGCAAAAACTTTGCCGCCCTGCTCGATCATCCCGCAGACCGCACAGACCGGATGACATCCGAGAGATGAGTTACGACGTGAACAGTTTTCCCCGACCTTCCAATCCCTTCGGCCGCGGCCCGCGCCGGAGAAGGTCAATCCATTGAGTCAGCCGAATTGACGAGCCAGGAAACAGGCGCCCGGGGCAATAGCGGACGTGCTCGAGTCCATTTCCCGATGTGGGCCACGGCGGCCGCATGCGTGGTCGTAATGATCTGGATGGGCCTGGGGTGGAATCTCATCCGGTCGAGGAACAGCTATGCCGGCAGGAAGTCCGATTACTACAATTCGCAGGTCCACGGATTTATTTCAGGGCACCTCTACATGGACACGGAGGCGAATCCCGGCTTGGCAAGTCCCGACCCCGCGGTGAGGGCGAGGGCGCCTTTCAAGCTCGATGCGAGCTATTACAAGGGACGCTATTATCTGTACTTCGGGGTAACCCCGGCGGCACTGGTACTCCTCCCCTATTCCTGGATCTCGGGCGCCGACCTAGATTCGCGCTTCGTCGTCGTTCTTGGAGCCGTGGCCGGATTCCTCTTCTCGGTTGGGATCCTGGGAATGGCTGTGCGAGACCATTTCGGCCGCCTTGGCCCCTGGTTCGGGGTCGTGAGCGTCGCGACCCTTGCATTTGCGACGGCCGTTCCCTGCCTCCTGGCGCGGGCAATGTTCTACGAGATTGCAATCGCTGCGGGTTACGCGTGCACGATGGCAGGCGCGTTCTGGACCTACCGCGCCGTTTCCGGAGGTCCGCGGACCTGCCTGAACCTGGCGCTTGCGAGTCTGAGCTTCGGGCTGGCCGTCGGGTGTCGGCCCGACCTCGTCCTGAATGTGACCGTCGTTGCGGCGGCCGCATTGATCGTCGCCTGCCGGCGCGGGGAAAAGACCCCGTCGCTGCGCGCGCTTCTTCGCCTCGGGGCGGCCGCGGTGCTTCCCGCGGCCATGGTCGGCGCCATCCTCGCGTTCTACAATTACGAACGATTCGGAAACCCCCTCGAATTCGGGGTCAGCTACAGCATGAACGATTTCATGAGGGGGGACAAACCCCTCTTCAGCCCGGCTTACCTCTGGGCGAATCTTCATTGGTACTACCTGACGCTCCCGGCGCTCAGCCCCTATTTTCCCTTCGTCTTCCCGGAGCAGGCGTACTTCGGGCCACCGGCGTTCCGGGGCGGAGAGACGATCCACGGGCAGTTTCCGGTGCTCATGCTTGGCGCGCTTGTGCTGGCTGCGGTTGTCCTGATGTGGAAGCGCCTGAGACTCGCGCGCCTCGGCGCCTATCTGGCGCTGCTTGGGTGGATGTTTCTGGCGCTGCTCCTGGCAGTGAGCGCCATCGGATTCCGCGGCGACCGATACTTGGTGGATTGTCAGCCGCCGCTTGTGCTGGGAACCATCCTGCTGGCCGGCGCCATTTTCTCGCTGCCCGGGAACGGGACCGGAGCAAGGCTCTGGCGGGCGTGTTTCGTCGCGCTCGCCCTGCTGGCGGCGGCATTTAACCTCTGCGCAGGACTCCAGGAGTTTGAGGCGTTCAGGAATCTCCGGTCTTCCACATACGCTTCGATGGAGTCACTCGCCAATTACCCTGCCTATTGGCTCATCAGGACGGGCCTGCTCAAAGAGGGGCCGATTGAGCTCAGGGTGATTTTCCCTGCGAACCCCAAGGCGGCGGCCATTGAACCGCTTCTGGTCGCCGGAACTCCCGAATACACGGATTCACTCTACGTGCTGGAGCCGCCTTCCGGGACGGAGATTGAACTCATTGCGGACCACAACGGCTACGGCGGCCCCCGCTCGGGCAACATCGGGATCGTTCCCGGCCAGGTCCACACGCTGACCATCGACATGGGCGCTCTCCACCCGCCGCTCAGCCCGCCGTTCATGGCCCATTTTGAGGCCTCCAAGACCCGCGCATCGAAGGTGATGATTCACGTGGAACTCGACGGCAAGGAGGTCCTGGACAAGGCCATGAAATCCTTCGACGCACCTCCCTGGGCCATCGAGATAGGCAGGAACGACGTCACCATGAGCCCCTACGGCACCGATTTCAGCGGGCGTATCCTTTCGGCAACGCGGCTTGCGCCCCGGGCGCGAGCGGAGACAGAAAGCAACGGCCTTTGGCGCATAGCCTGCACCTTCCCGCCAAGTCAGGCCCAGGCGGGTTTCCCGCTGCTCTCCGCGGGCATCGCGGGCTCCGGGACCCTGGTTTACCTCAGTGTCCTGCCGGACAACCGAGTTCGCTTCGGCGTGGATGAATGGGGCCTAGGGGGAAGCCTGTCGGATGCGGTGACGGCGGCGCCTCAGCCGGAGCATGTTGTTGAGATCCTGATCGGACCGCTCGCCGGGAGCGCCAAATGGCCCAGGGACTGGGCCGTGAGACAGGATGATCTGCTCAGCATCGAAAACGACCTGGTGGTCTGGCTGGACGGGCGCCGGGTCTGGACAACCCGGCTGCGCCGCGCGCCCGGTCCCCCATTCGACCTGGGTGCGAATCGTCAGGGCTTCACCACGGCCGCATCCGAGTTTCCCGGTCCCATTCGATCCAGGTCCTATTCCCCGGGCGAGGCTCGGCAGTTCCTGAACCTCAATTTCGATAAGAGGCCGTGACAACCCAAATGGACGATCCCATTGTCGTGGAAGGCGTGCCCCAGACCCACTTCTCATCAATCGGCTGAGTGAATCCCAACGAGCTCGAGGTCTCTGTCGTCATCCCATGCCTGAACGAGGCGCCCACAGTCGGCGCCTGCGTGCGACAAGCCGTGGGGGCCATTTCGCGCCATCGGCTCGCCGGCGAAGTCATACTCGCTGACAATGGCAGTTCGGACGGATCCCGCGAGCTGGCTGCGGCGGCCGGGGCCCGGGTGGTGTCCATCCCGCAACGAGGCTATGGGCAGGCGTTGGCCGGCGGCATCGCAGCGTCGCGCGGAATCTTTATCGTCATGGGAGACGCCGATGGGAGCTACGACTTCAGCGAGATCCCCCAATTCGTCGCCCAGCTGCGGGCCGGAAATGATCTGGTGCAGGGCTGCCGGCTGCCCGGCGGGGGCGGCAACATTGAAGCGGGCGCAATGCCGTTCACCCATCGGTGGTTCGGCAATCCCGCGCTGACCATTCTGGCCCGTATCATGTTCCGGACGCCCGTCAACGACGTCTACTGCGGGCTGCGCGGGTTCACCCGCTCATTCTATGACCGGGCCAACCTGCGTTGCACGGGAATGGAATTCGCGACGGAGATGATCATCAAGGCGGCGCAGCTGCGTGTTCGGACGGCGGAATTGCCGATCACCCTGCACCGCGATGGGCGCAACGGGCGGCCCTCGCACCTCCGGACGTTTCGGGACGGCTGGTTCACGCTGAGGCTTTTCCTTCTGTGCAGTCCCGACTGGCTGTTCATGCTTCCGGGCATTGTCCTGGCGCTGTGCGGACTGCTCGGGGGAGTGCTCAGCTACTTCGCCGTTCATGTCGGGCCCGCGACTCTTGGCGTCCACTCGCTGCTGGTTTCGTCGCTCCTCTTGATGATCGGCACCCAGTGCTGCTTCCTTGGGATCTTCGCACACACCTTCGCCCTGGTGAGCGGCCTGCGGCCGGCCGGATCCTTCATCGTCGGCTTCTATCGATTCTTTAATCTCGAGAGGGCCCTTGTGGGCGCGGCGGTCGTCTCGCTTTTCGGCCTCTACCTTATCGCCGGCGTCTTCCTCAAATGGAGGGCGGAAGGGTTCGGGCCCCTGGTCTACGAGCACACCCTGAGGTCGGTGATTCCGGGCGTGACGCTGGTCGCGCTGTCTGCCCAGGTCGCATTCAGCAGCTTCATGGTCAGCATCCTAAGCCTGGAATCGAAATGAAGTGGATCGACGCGCTGCACGAGAAGGGTGTGCATCAGAGGCGCACTCTCATCCTGGCCGAGGCCGCATCCGACATGCTGCGCCCCAACCTGCGGGTTCTGGACATAGGCTGCGGTGACGGTCTGTTTGCGGCCACCCTCCTGCAAAGGCGCCCCGATCTGAAAATCGAGGGGGCGGAGGTCCTTCCACGCCCCGGCTGCAGGATTCCGGTGGTTGCCTTTGACGGCCTGACTCTTCCGTTTCCAGCCGACAGCTTTGACGCGTGCCTCCTCATCGACGTCCTGCATCACACCCCTTCCCCCGCGGCGCTGCTCGCGGAGGCCGCCCGGGTGGGTTCCGGCAGGGTGTTGCTGAAGGACCATCTCAGGGAGGGATTCGCCGCCGGCCAATGCTTGCGTTTCATGGACGTGGTCGGCAACCGGCGCCACGGCGTGGCGCTGCCCTTCAACTACCTTAGTTCCGGCGAGTGGGAAATCGTCTTTGCAGGCTGCAGCTTGGACACCGTCAGGAGCACGACCTTGGCGCACCTCTATCCGTTTCCCGCAAACATCGTCTTCGGCCGGCGGCTCAACTTCATGGCGCTCCTGCAGGCTCACCCGCCGGCTGCCTGACAGGCGCCCGACCATCGGTTAGCAGGGGTTTCATCCCAATCCAGTAGAGCTTTCCGAAAGCGACCTCCTCCCTCAGCGTGTCGAACCGCTGCCTGAGCGCCGCTTGAACTTCCCGCGGCCTTGCCAGCCACTGGAAATAGGTCCGATGCTCGTGGCTGATCATGCAGCTGAGGGCCTCCAGCTTCGGCGAAACCCGAAGCG
>PMSP01000271.1 GCA_003168315.1 Opitutaceae bacterium | reverse complement strand
GACGAGGAAGACGACGTCGGACTTCTGCATCGCGTCCAGCGAGCGCAGCCGGGCGAAGTATTCCACGGATGAGGCGAGCTTCGTCGCCGCCTTGATCCCGGCGGTGTCGATCAGCCTGAAGGGGTGCATCTTCTTGTCCCGCCCCCTGAACTCGAACGGGAGCTCCACCGAGTCCCGGGTCGTGCCGGCCAGGTCGTTCACGATCAGCCGGTCGCTCCGAAGGAGACGGTTGGCGAGGGACGACTTCCCGACGTTCGGCCGGCCTATGAAGCTGATGCAGATGGGGCCGGGCGGCCTCTTGTGGGCCGCCTTGTCCTCGTACGAGCGCTCCGCCGGCCTCGCGGGCGGGTCGCCGATCCGCGCCAGGATCGCGTCGCGCAGCTCTCCCTCGCCGCGGCCGTGCTCGGCCGAGACGAAGATCGGCTGCCCGAGCCCGAGGCGCGAGACGCCCTCGTGGTCGGCCTTCTCGTCCCCGAAGTCCGCCTTGTTGACGACCAGGATCACGGGCTTCTTCCCGTTCCTGAGGCGCTTGGCGATCCGGTCGTCGAGCGCCGTCACCTCGTCAAGGCCGTCGATGACGAAGATGATCAGGGCCGCCGTGTCGATGGCGAACCCGACCTGCTTCTCGGAGGCCTGGATGATCGCGGCGGACGAGGTCTCGCCCTCCTTGAGCCCGAGGCCGCCCGTGTCCATCAGCGTGTAGCCGTCGTCGACCTCGGCCGATATGACGTCGCGGGTCACCCCCGGCTGGTCATGGACGATCGAGATCCGCTTTCTGGCGAGGCGGTTGAACAGACGGCTCTTGCCGACGTTCGGCCGCCCTACGATGACGACGGAGCGGAACATGGTGTCGCGGTGTTCACGAACCGCTCGATCCGGTCGCAGGCCTCCACAAGCTGATCATATCCCGTGGCAAAGCTGGCGCGGACGTAGCCGCGCCCGTTCTCGCCGAAGGCCGTCCCGGGGACGACGGCGACGCTCTGGGCGCTGAGGAGGCCGTACGCGAAGTCCCGGTCGCCGAGGCCGGTCGAGGCGACGCTCGGGAACACGTAGAACGCGCCGCCGGGCGCGCGGCAGGCGAGGCCCGCCGCGTTCATTCTGGCGACCACCAGGTCGCGGCGCCTGTGGTACTGCTCGCGCATCGACTTGACCCCGTCCTCGCCGCGGGCCAGGGCCTCGATCGCCGCCTCCTGGGAGAGGATCGGGGCGCAGAGCATCGAGTACTGGTGCACCTTCATCATGGCGTCGATCAGCTCGGCCGGCCCGCAGGCGTAGCCGATCCGGAATCCCGTCATCGCGAACGCCTTCGAGAACCCGTGCAGGAAGATCGTGCGCTCCTTCATCCCCGGGAAGACGGTGATGCTCGTGTGGGCCGAGTCATAGACGAGCTCGGAGTAGATCTCGTCCGAGAGCACGATCAGATCCTTCTCGACAGCGAAGCGGGCGATCTTCTCCAGGCGCGCCCGGTCGCAGGTCCCGCCGGTGGGGTTGCACGGCAGGTTGACCATGAGAACCTTGCAGCCGGGCTGCCAGGCCCTCTCAAGGTCGGCCACGTTGAGCGCGAAGCCGTCGTCGGCCCGCGTCGGGACGGGGACGGCGACCCCGTGCGCCAGGGCGACGCTCGGGTTGTAGGAGACGTAGCAGGGCTGGTGGTAGAGGACCTTGTCGCCCGGGTTGACGAGCGCCCGGAGGGCCAGGTCTATCCCCTCCGAGACGCCCACGGTGACAAGGATCTCGTCGTCGGGACGGTAGGCGACCGAGTAGTGCGCCTCGACGTAGGTCGAGATGGCCCGGCGCAGCTCGAGGAGCCCCATGTTGGAGGTGTAGTGGGTCTTCCCCTTCTCGAGCGCGTAGATCGCCGCCTCGCGGATGTGCCACGGCGTGTCGAAGTCTGGCTCGCCGATGCCGAGCGAGATCACGTCCTTCATCTTGGAGACGATCTCGAAGAAGTCGCGGATGCCCGACTTCGGCAGTTCGCCCACGTGGCGTGCGATGAAGCGCTTCATGGGGAGACCTTGAGCCGGTCCGTCTCCTGGGCGGGGGCGTCTATGAGGAACGACCCCTCCTTGTAGGAGCGCAGCATGAAGTGGGTGCTGGTGGAGAGGACGCCCTCGAGCGTCGACAGCTTCTCCGAGACGAAGCCCGCCACCCTCTGGAGGCTCGGCCCGTTCACGAATATGAGGAGATCGTAGGCCCCGGACATGAGGTAGCAGGACTCGACCTCGTCAAAGCGGCTCAGGCGCTCGGCCAGCCGGTTGAAGCCCCCGCCCCTTTCGGGCGTGATCTTCACCTCGATGACGGCGCGCACGGCGGCGGCGGACTCGCGCGAGAGGTCGAGAACCGGGCGCCAGCCGAGGAACACCCTGTCCCTCTTCAGCTGCTCAAGATGGGCGCTCACCTCGGATTCGGGGATGCCGGCAACCTGCGCCATCTGCGCCGTTGTGAGGTGACCGCCTTCGATCAGGAGCTTGAGGACAGGGTTCATGAGGGATGCCAGCGTCGCACGGGTCGCCCCCGCTTAGCCATCCCAAAAGCGATTCCCGGGATTGCGTCGGGGGCCCGGATCATGCATCCGGTTGGGCTCCCATGTTCGACTCCCTGACCGAGAAGCTGTCCTCCGCCCTGCGCAACCTGCGCGGGGTCGGCAAGCTGTCCGAGGAGAACATGGCGGCGGCCCTGGGCGAGGTCCGGGCGGCGCTCCTGTCCGCGGACGTCCATTTCAAGGTGGCCCGGGAATTCGTCGAGCGGGTGCAGGCCCAGTGCGCCGGCGAGGAGGTCCTGAAGGGCGTCACGCCCGGCCAGCAGGTGATAAAGATCATCCACGACGAGCTTGTGCGCCTCCTGGGCGAGGGCTCGACGGCGCTCAGCCAGGCGCGCCCCTTGAGGGTCATGTTGGTCGGCCTCCACGGATCCGGGAAGACGACCTCGGCGGCGAAGCTCGGGCGCCTCCTCAAGAAGCGGGGATACCGGCCGTTCCTAGTCGCCTGCGATGTCTACCGGCCCGCGGC
>PMSP01000165.1 GCA_003168315.1 Opitutaceae bacterium | reverse complement strand
CCGAAGCCAGCGCCGCGTGGGCGGCTTCAGCCGCCTCCTGCCCGCCGAAGTCCAGGTGGAAGACCACGGCGCCGAAGCGGGCCTTCAGCTCCGCGGGGTCCAGGAACTGGAGCTCCAGCTCATCCCTGTAGCCGACGAGCCCCACGAGACCGCCCGAGTAGAAGGTGAAGTCGTGGAAGAACCCGTGGTAGTGGTAAATGCGGTCGCCCGGCCGCAGGTAGCCCCGCGCCGCGACGGCCAGGTCCTTCGTGCTGCGCGTGTCGATGATCGGCATGGCGAGGATGAGGAACCCGATCAAGAGCACGAGGGTCGCCGTCAGTGCGGTCACGGCCCCGCGCCCGGACGCAGGCCCGGCGCGGGGGATGAGCGCGCGCATCCCGCCGACGCAGAGGATGGCGGCGATTATGAAGGCGAACGGCCGGAGCGCCTCCGCGGAGGACGGATCGCGGATGAGGCCGGGCCGGAGCACGGCGACGCAGAGCGCCGCGGCCAGGAGGCCGCAGAGGAAGCCGAAGGTCCTCAGGCCCACCTTCATCCTCCCGAACGCGTCCGGGAGCGCGACGGTGACTGCGATCCAGCGGCCCACGAGGACCGCGACCGGCGGGAAGACCGGCAGGATGTAGGGGATCAGCTTCGACCTGGAGCAGCTGAAAAAGAGGAAGATGAAGCCGGCCCAGATCGCGAAGAACCAGGCCTCGGCGTTCTCCCTGCGCCGCGCCCAGCCGCCGGCGAGCCCCTCGCGGAACGCCGGCCACGCAAATCCCGTCCATGGGAAGAGGCCGAGGGCCAGGATCGGGATGAACCACCAGAACGGCTGGTACCTGCCGTGCCCCTTGTCCGAGTAGCGCTCCAGGTGCTCGTGGATGAAGTAGAAGCGGGCCCACTCGGGGTTCCTCTGCGAGACGAGGACATGCCAGGGGACGGCGATCACGGCAAAGAGCACGATCCCGCTCGGCAGGTAAAGCGGCCGCAAGCGCCTCCACTGGCCGAGGAGGAGCAGCCAGAGGAACATGACCGCCCCGGGGATCAGGAACCCGATCAGCCCCTTCGTCAGGGTGGCCAGCGCCGCGCAGGCGTAGAGCCCGTAGAAGAGCCACCTGCGGCGCGCGCCCGGCGGCTCCCGCAGGGCGGCGATGAAGCAGAAGAGGGCGCCGCCCATGAGGACCGACACGGCCATGTCGAGCCCCAGGAGGTGGACGAAGGCGACGTAGAGGAGGGATGTCCCGAGGACGACGGCCGTCCAGAACCCCGCATCCCGGCCATAGACCCTGCGCGCCGCGGAATACGCCATCAGGATCCCCGCGACGGCAAAGAGGGCCGGGGCGAGGCGCACCGACCACTCGCCCGGGCCGAGGAACTTCTCGCAGGCCGCCACCGCCCAGTACATGAGCGGCGGCTTCTCAAAGTAGGGGACGCCGTCCAGGCGCGGCGTCACCCAGTCGCCGGTCGCGATCATCTCGCGGGGGATCTCGGCATACCGTCCCTCGTCGGGGTTGACGAGCGGCGCCCGGCCCAGGCCCCAGGCAAAAAGGGCCCCGAAGAGAAACGCCAGGAGGACGAGGTCGCGACGCCACGTGGGCTCCTCAGGGGACGGGGTCGGGGCCGTGGGACTCACGCCCAGGTCCTAGGCCCCAAGGCGTTGCCACGCAAGTCTGCGGGGGCCGGCCGGGATCGTCCCATTTTTAATTGTGCCCCCGGTTCGCTTCCCGTCGAATCCCCCGCGACATGCCCGCCGCCAACACGAGGAACTTCTCCTTCATCTGCGGCCAGGACGATTTCCTGGTGGGCCGGATGGGCCGGAGGCGGTTCGAGGAGCTCGCGGGCGGCGCGGCGGACGAGTTCTCGCGCGAGGTCATCAGCGGCTTTGCGGCCAACGTGGACGAGGTCGGCAAGGCCGTGAACCGCTTCCGCGAGTCGGTGCAGACGATCCCCATGTTCGGCGGCAGGAGGGTCGTCTGGCTGAAGGACGTCAACTTCCTCGCGGACACGGTGACGGGAAAGGCCGAGACGACGCTCACGTGCGTCGAGGACCTGCAGCGGGTCCTGGAGTCGGTCAACCCGGCGGAGGCCGCGGTGCTTGTCACGGCGGCGCCGGTCGACAGGCGCCGCTCGTTCCCCAAGTGGTGCGAGAAGAACTCCGACTTCGTCCTGGCTGACGGCGGGGACGACGCCGGGGGCGTGGCCGCCGTCGTCGAGGCCGAGGCGCGCTCGCTCGGGGTCCAGTTCGGGCCGGGCGCCCTCGAGCTCCTGCTGGCAAAGATCGGGGCCAACACCCGGCTGCTCGTCGAGGAGGTCCACAAGCTGGCGGCGCACGCCCCCGAGGGCGCGGCGATCAGCGAGGCGAGCGTGGCCGAGCTCTCCCCCAACGCGGCCCAGGGCGAGTTCTTCGAGACGGCCGACGCCTTCTTCAGCGGCGACCTGCAGTGGACTCTCGCGGCCCTCAAGCGCCACTTCTTCGCCGGGGGAAACGCCCGCCCCGTCCTCGCCGCGCTCCAGAACCGCAACCGGATCCTTCTCCAGGTCCGCGCGCTCGCGGACGCCGGGGAGGCGAAGGTCGGGCCGAGGGGGGTGGACGGCCTGCAGCGCGCGGCCGCGACCCACGCCCCGAGGTACGGCGACGCCGCCGAGGAGAAGAGCTCGTATAACGTCTTCACCCAGAACCCCTGGTACCTGGGGAAGCTCGCCGGAGCGGCGGCCCTGCCGCCGCTCCGGCGCCTGGTCGACAACCAGCGCTCGTTCATCGACGCCTTCGAGGAGGTCACGAGGAGGCCGGGCGAGGAGGAGGAGGTCCTGCGCGACTTGGCCGTCCGCTGCCTCGCCGCCTAGGGGCGGCTCCGGGGCGCTTTTCCGGTGGCGTTCACGCCGGGGGCGCCTTTACTGGGCGGCTTCCCTTGAACGAGCCGTCCGATCCAGTTCCCAACGAGCCTGTGCTGAACGTCCTGGCGGAGCGCTACGCGTCGGCCGCCATGAAGGACGTCTGGTCCCAGCGGGGGAGGGTCCACCTCGAGCGCGACTTCTGGATAGCGGTCATGAAGGCCCAGAGCGACCTCGGCGTCCCGATCCCCGCCGAGGCGATCAAGGACTACGAGCGCGTCAAGTCGCGCATCGACCTCGAGTCGATCGCGAGGCGCGAGCGCGTGACGCTCCACGATGTGAAGGCGCGGATCGAGGAGTTCTCCGAGCTCGCGAAGCGCCAGTTCATCCACCTCGGCCTCACCAGCCGCGACCTGACCGAGAACGTCGAGCAGCTCCAGATCTTCCAGTCGCTCAAGATCGTCCGCAGGAAGGCGGCCGCTGCGCTGATCGTCCTCGCGCGGCGGGCGGAGGAATACCGCGACCTGATGATCACGGGGCGCACCCACAACGTCCCGGCGCAGCCGACAACGCTCGGCAAGCGGCTCTCGATGTTCGGCCAGGAGATGCTGATCGCGCTCGACCGGCTCGAGGGCCTGATCGAGCGCTATCCCGTCCGGGGCCTGAAGGGCGCGGTCGGCACGCAGCTTGACCAGCTGACGCTCCTCGGCGGACGGGCCGACAAGGTCGCGAACCTCGAGAGCCGGGTCCTGAAGCACCTCGGGATCCCCGCGTCGCTCGGCAACGTGGGCCAGGTGTACCCCCGCGGCCTGGACTTCGAGGTCGTCTCGGCGCTCCACCAGGTCGGGGCCGCGGCGGCCAGCTTCGCCACCACCATGAGGCTCATGGCCGGGGCCGGCCTCCTCACAGAGGGATTCCAGGAGGGGCAGGTCGGGTCGTCGTCGATGCCCCACAAGGCCAACGCCCGCAACTGCGAGCGGATCTGCGGCTTCTCGACCATCCTCGCGGGCTATGTCACCATGACCGGCACGCTTGCCGGGGACCAGTGGAACGAGGGCGACATCTCCTGCTCGGTGGTCCGCAGGGTGGCGCTCCCGGACGCCTTCTTCGCGATCGACGGGAGCCTGGAGACCCTCCTCACGGTGCTCGAGCAGATGGAGGCGTTCCCCTCGGCCATCGCGCAGGAGAACGAGCGCAACCTCCCCTTCCTCGCGACGACGACCATCCTCATGGAATCGGTGAAGCGCGGCGCCGGGCGCGAGACGGCCCACGAGGCCATCAAGGAGCACTCGCTCGCGGCGGTGAAGGCGATGCGCAGCGGGACGGCCGGCGCCGACCTCCTGGACCGCCTCGCCGGGGACAAGAGGATCGGCCTCGGGAAGAAGGCGCTCCTGGCCATACTCGCGGAAAGCGCCCGATTTGTCGGGGCCGCCCCCAACCAGGTCGACGTCTTTGTCGCGGAGGTCAGGCCGCTCGCAAAGCGGGTCAAGGGAGCCGCCGACTACCGGCCCGCGAGGCTCCTGTAGCCCGATTTCGAGTCCTCCGAACTTTTCAATTGCGCACCCTCGCGGGATGCGCTTTCTTGGACCCTCACTGTCCTGACAACCCCTTATAACTTTCCCAAATGGCTGAACTTGTAGGTAATGTCCTGGTGGGCCAATCTGGCGGCCCAACCTCCGTCATCAACGCAAGCTTGGCCGGCATCGTGGCCGAGGCGCTCAACCACGAGTCCATCGAGGAGATCTACGGCGGCCTGAACGGGGTTCTCGGCATCCTGCAGGAGGACATCGTGGACCTGGCGTCCGAGTCCCAGCAGCAGATCCGGGCCCTCAGGCACACCCCGGGAGCGGCGCTCGGCACCTGCCGCTACAAGCTCAAGAAGCAGGTGGACTTCGAGCGGGTGATCGAGGTCTTCAAGGCGCACAACATCCGCTATTTCTTCTACATAGGCGGCAACGACTCCCAGGACACGGCCGACAAGATCTCGAAGCTGGCCCAGCAGCAGGGCTACGAGCTGAGGGTGATCGGCGTCCCGAAGACGATCGACAACGACCTGACGGGCACGGACCACTGCCCCGGCTACGGCAGCGTGATCAAGTACCTTTCCATGACCATCCGCGAGATGGCCTGCGACAACGAGGCGATGGGCCAGGGCGACCTGGTGTCGATCGTCGAGGTCATGGGCCGGAGCGCCGGCTGGATCGCCGCGGGCACCGCGCTCGCGAAGCGCCGCGACCATCCCCACGATGCGCCGCACCTGATCCTCCTTCCCGAGGTCCCGTTCAACCAGGAGAAGGTCCTGGAGGACGTGAAGCGGGTCCTGAAGCGCGAGCGCTACTGCCTGATCGTCGTCGCCGAGGGCCTGGTCGACGCGGACGGCAACTACCTTGCCGCCGACTCCGCGACGGACGCCTTCGGGCACGCGAAGCTGGGAGGCGCCGGCGAGGCCCTCTCCGAGATCATCGAGACCGGCATCCCGAGCGCCAAGGTCCGGGTCGCCCGACCGGGGCTGATCCAGCGGGCCGCGGCCCATGCCGCGTCCAAGACCGACGTCGACGAGGCCTTCCTCGCAGGCCAGGCGGCCGTGCGCGCGGCGATCGCCGGCGAGACCGACAAGATGGTCACCCTCGTCCGCGGCGAGACCGAGCACTACACGGTCGAGACCGGCCTCGCCCCCCTGAGCGAGATTGCGAACGGGACGAAGAAGCTCCCGCGCGAGTGGATCAACGAGGACATGGTCAGCATGAATTTCCAGTTCCTGCGCTATGCGCAGCCCCTGATCCAGGGCGAGGTGACGCTGCCGTACGACACCGGCGTGCCGATCTACGCCAAGCTGGACAAGGTCCGGGTCGAGAAGGTCCTCCCGGCCTACGAGGTCTGATCAAGCCTGCTCGAGGCCACGAACGGCTCCTCGTGAAGGTCGGGCGCGCGCCTGCCCGCGAGGAGGAGCCACCACACCCTCGCGTTGGCGAGGACGATCACGGCCACAAGTATGAGGAAGGCCGCCGTCACGGCGGCGTCCACGTGCGCGTTCAGCGCCTGGCGCGGGCTTGACGCGGCGTTCGCCGCGCTGAGGAAGCCGAGCCTCGGGTCGGCGCTGAATATCTTCATCCAGCCCGCCGCCATCGTGACGGCGAGGAGCCATGCGAGGGGAAGGAGCGTGACCCACATGTAGCGCGCCTTGCCCATCTTGATCAGGACCGTCGTCCCGAGGGCCAGCGCGATGACCGCGAGGAGCTGGTTCGCCACCCCGAATATCGGCCAGAGGGAGTTGATGCCGCCGAGCGGGTCGATGACGCCCTGGTAGAGGAACCATCCCCAGGCGCCCACGAACAGCGCGGTCGCGCCCGCGCTGCCGGCGAGGGAGCGGGTGTCCCCGAGCGGCCTCCACGCGAGGCCGAGCAGGTCCTGGACGAGGAAGCGGCCCACCCGCGTGCCGGCGTCGATCGTCGTCAGGATGAACAGGGCCTCGAACATGATCGCGAAATGGTACCACACGGCGAGGGCCGCCCTGCTCCTGAAGACCCCGCCGAGCACCTGCGCCATGCCGAGCGCGAAGGTCGGCGCCCCGCCGGCGCGCCCCACCATGGTCTTCTCGCCGATGCTGGACGCAAGCGCCGCCATGTCCGCAGGCGTGACCGCGAAGCCGAGGGCCGTGATGTGCTGCGTCACGGACGCCACGTCCCCCTTCACGTTGATCGCGAAGTACTGCCCGGGCGCCATCGCGCAGGCCGCGATGACGGCCATGACGCCGACGCACATCTCGGTCATCATCGCCCCGTAGGCGATCACCCGGATGTCGCGCTCCCGGGCGAGGAGCTTCGGCGTCGTGCCGGAGGAGACGATCGCGTGGAAGCCGGAGACCGCGGCGCAGGCGATCGTGATGAAGCAGAACGGGAAGACCGGGCCGGCGAACACGGGGCCGGTGCCGTCGATGAACCGGGTCACCGCCGGCATCCGCAGGTGCGGCCCGAGGACGACGATCGCGACCCCGAGGGCCGCGATGGTCCCGATCTTCATGAAGGTGCTCAGGTAGTCGCGCGGGGCGAGCAGCAGCCACACCGGGGCGATCGACGCCGCGAACCCGTATCCCATGATCCACCAGGCGAGCGTCGGCCCCCGCAGGGTGAGGAACCGCTCGAGCGGCGTCCCCGGGATGAACTGCCCGCCCCAGACGGCGGCGAGGAGGCCGACGATCCCGGCGGCCGTCACGAGGCCGAGCCTCCCGCGCTCATGGCCGCCGGTGCGGAGCGCGAGCCCCATCGCGAGGGCGATCGGCATCGTCGCCGCGATCGTGAACACGCCCCATGGGGATTCCGCGAGCGCGTTGACGACGACCAGCCCGAGGACGGCGAGGAGGATCACCGAGATCGCGGTGATGCTGACGAGGGCCGCCAGGCCCGCGAAGGGCCCGACCTCGTCCCGGACCATCTGGCCGAGGGACTTGCCGCGGCGCCGCACGGAGCAGAAGAGGACGATGCTGTCGTGGACGGCGCCGCCGAAGACGGACCCGATCAGGATCCAGAGGAAGCCGGGGAGGTACCCGAACTGCGCGGCGAGCACCGGACCGACGAGGGGCCCCGGGCCGGCGATGGCCGCGAAGTGGTGGCCGAAGACGACCCAGCGGTTCGTTTTGACGAAGTCCTTCCCGTCCGAGTGGGTCTCGGAGGGCGTCGCGCGGAGCTCGTCGATCGTCAGCACCCTCGCCATCAGCCAAGCCGAGTGGAAACGGTAGGCGACCGCGAAGACGCATGCCGCCGCGACCACCATCCAGAGGGCGCTCACGTTCTCGCCCCGCGAGAGCGCAAGGACGGCCACGCTTCCCGCGCCCGCGAGCGCGATGGCGGACCATCCGGCCACGCGGGCGAATCGCACAAGGCCATGGGGAGGGGCTTGGGTCATGGGGGGACGGCTCGGAAAAGCGGCCCACGCTGGCAAACAAGGGCGCGCCCGGCAAGCGCCGGGCGCCCACTTGTTGGTTTGCCTCTCCCGACGGCCCTGCCCCATGTTTGGCCCGGTCCAGCGGCGCCGCCGCCAAACCTCCATGCTTCCAGACGCCAATGAGAAGCCCCATGTCCGGATGGGGGTGCTTAGGGTCCTTCCCCCGGTCGTGCTCTGGTCGGGCTTCCTCTATCTTCTCTTCTTCGTGCCGCCCGACGGCCGCGAGCACGGGAACCTCGGTCAGTTTTTCGGCAGGTTCCACATGCTGCTCGTGCACGGGCCGATCGTCCTCCTCCTCCTAGTCCCAATCCTTGAGCTCGCCGGGCGGCGCCCGGGGCTGGCCCACCTGAGGGCCGCAGCGGGGGTCCTCCTGTCCCTCGCCGCCCTCCTCACGTTCTTCACGGCGCTCGACGGGTGGCTCCTCGCCTGGAGCGGGGGTTACCGGGGCAACGACATCACGCGCCACATGTGGGCGGGCGCGTGGCTCGCCGCCCTGTGCGGGACCGCGGCGCGCACGCGCTGCCCGGACGTCCCCCGGGGCGTCTATCCGGTTTTCCTCACCCTCGCCGTCGTGATGGTCGTCATTACCGGGCACACCGGGGGGAAGATCACCCACGGCGGGGGATACCTGACGGACCGGATGCCGGCGCGCGTCAGGCTGCTCCTCGGGATGCCCGCCGCGGTCCCGGCGCCGGCGGCGGCCGCGGGTATCCCTGCGCCCGTGCACGGCGGCCCCGGCAGCACGGACCCGGCCAATCCCGCGTACTACGCGGTGCATATCGCTCCGCTCTTCACCCGGAGCTGCATCTCCTGCCACAGGCCGCAGAAGCACAAGGGAGGCTTCATGCTGGACACCTACGACCACCTGATGCACGGCGGGGAGGACGGACCCGCCATCGTCCCGGGCAATTCCAGGGGGAGCGAACTCCTGCGCCGGGTGCGGCTCCCCGCGAGCGATGACGACTCGATGCCAAGCGACGGGGACAAGCCGCTCACCCAGGAGGAGATCCAGATGGTCGAGCGCTGGATCACTGCGGGCGCAAAGAGGGGCTGAGAGCCCGGCTCCCGTAACAAAATGGTTACCGCCCGCGAGGTGCCCTTCGGCCGGGGCCTATCGACAATTGGCCCGGGTTGCATCACTTTGGGCACCCCAGTCGTAACCTTGAAATGAAGCGCCTACTCGCCCCTGCCCTCCTCGCGGCAGCAGCCCTCCTCGCCACCTTTCCCACGCGGGCCGGGGCGCAGGTGGCGGCGTCGCTCGTCCCGGCGGACGCGTCGATCCGCCCCGGCACCCCCTTCACCGTGGCCCTCCGGATGGTCCACGAGCCTCACTGGCATTCCTACTGGGTGAATCCCGGGACGGGGCTGCCGACGTCGCTCAAGTGGACTCTTCCCGACGGCTGGACCGCCGGCCCCATACAGTGGCCGGCGCCCATGCTCCTCACGGACACGCGAGGAAACGTCATCGGCAACGGCTATGACGGCGATCTCCTTCTGCCGGTCACGATCACCCCGCCGGCGAGCCTGCAGGCCGGGGCGCCCGTGGAGCTCAAGGTGGCGGCCGAGTGGCTCATGTGCCAGGACGAGTGCGTCCCGGGAAGCGCCAAGCTTTCGCTCTCGCTGCCCGTCTCGGCGGACGACCCGAAGCCCGATCCCCGCTGGGGTCCCAGGATACGCGCCGTCCTGGCCCAGCTTCCCGTGGCCGACGCGTCCTGGACAGTCGCCGCCTCGCGGGATCCCAAGTCGGCCACGCTGACCATCCGTCCGGCGGGCCCGGCCGGCGGTCCCCCCATGGCCGCCGGGGGCCTCCACTTCTTCTCCGAGGACGGGACCATATCGACCGAGCTTCCCCAGGTCGTCGTGCCGGACGGAAAGGGCGGATTCACGCTCACGCTTTCCCTCTCGCCCGACGGCCCCAAGGATGCGGCGAACCTCACCGGCGTCCTCACCTCGAAGCAGGGCTGGCGACCCGACGGCTCGCTGCCGGGCCTCAGGGTTGACGCGCCGTTCGGCGCCGCCCCCGCTCCGGTAGCGACGGAAACGGCGGCCGCGCCCGCCCCCGTCGCCGGCGGCTTCCTGGGAACCCTTGTCCTCGCGTTTGTCGGCGGGCTGATCCTCAACCTGATGCCCTGCGTGTTCCCGGTCCTCGGGATCAAGATACTCGGCTTCGTGAACCAGGCCGGGGCCGACCGCCGGAAGGTGACGCTCCACGGGCTCGTCTTCACGTCGGGCGTCCTCGTCTCGTTCTGGGTGCTGGCGGGGATCCTCGCGGTGCTCCGCGCCGGCGGGAGCCATCTTGGCTGGGGATTCCAGCTCCAGTCGCCCGCCTTTGTCTTCGGGCTGGCCGCGGCGATGCTCGCGTTCGCGCTCAACATGAGCGGGGTCTTCGAGTTCGGGCTGACGGCGACCGGGTTCGGCTCGCAGCTCCAGTCCAAGTCGGGGTTCATCGGCTCCTTCCTGACGGGCGCCCTGGCCACGGTCGCCGCGACTCCGTGCGCCGCGCCTTTCCTGGCCCCCGCCCTTGGGGCGGCCCTCGCCCTCTCGACCGCCCAGTCCT
Organism: Opitutaceae bacterium; assembly: GCA_003168315.1. GTDB lineage: Bacteria > Verrucomicrobiota > Verrucomicrobiia > Opitutales > Opitutaceae > Palsa-1447. The sequence continues at coordinate 809 of PMSP01000165.1, read as the reverse complement.
TCGCGATCTTCACCGTGATTGGGATCGGGCTGTCGACGCCGTACCTCCTCCTCTCGGCTTTCCCCTCGGCCGTCAAGGTGCTGCCGAGGCCGGGCGCATGGATGGAGACCTTCAAGCAGGCGATGGCCTTCCCCCTCTACGCCACGGTCGCGTACCTCGTCTGGGTGCTCGCCGGCCAGCTCCCGGAGACGGGCCTCCTCTCGTCGCTCTTCGGGCTCGTCCTCGTCGCCATGGGCGTCTGGGCCTATGGCCGCTGGAACGCCCCCGGCGCCTCGCCGGGGAGGGCCCGGTTCGGCATGGCCGCCTGCATCGTCCTCCTCGCCTTCGGCGCCTGGGCCGGATGGCCGACGGAAAGGGCCCCGACGGACATAGTCTGGGACAAGTGGAGCCCGGAGGCCGTGGAGAAGCTCCGATCGGAGAACCGGCTCATCTACGTCGACTTCACGGCGCGCTGGTGCGCGACCTGCCAGGCCAACAAGCGGCTCGTCTTCCACTCCGACGAGGTCCTGCGGGCATTCCGCGAGAAGAACATCGCCACCCTGAGGGGTGACTGGACCACCAAGGATCCGCAGATCACGGCGGAGCTCGAGAAGTACCACCGCGCGGCGGTCCCGTTCAACCTGATCTGGGCTCCCGGCCGCGCCGATCCCATCATCCTGCCCGAACTCCTGACGCCGTCGGTGGTGCTGAACGCCATCCCGAAATAGGCTCACTGGTCCTGTTGCATAAATCCGAGTTGGGTTCCTTGGATTGATCGTTCAATCACAGGAGATACGTTTTGGTGTGTGCCAGGAGTTTAGGAGACGAGC
>PMSP01000188.1 GCA_003168315.1 Opitutaceae bacterium | reverse complement strand
GTAGGATATCCCGAGGATGCCCTTCTTGAGGAGCACCTTCGTGAGCGCGGGGCCCGCGGCCAGGTGCAGGTATGTGAAGAGGGCCTGGCCCTCCCGCAGAAGCTCGTATTCCGTGCTCAGGGGCTCCTTCACCTTGAGGATGAGGTCGGCGGACTTCCATACGCCGGCCGCATCGGCGACGAGGGTTGCGCCGGCGGCGCGGTACTCGGCGTCGGTGAAACCGGCTCTCAGGCCGGCGGATTTCTGGAACAGCACCTTCGCGCCCAGGGAGACGCAGCGACGGCACAGGCTGGGCGTCATCGATACCCGCGTCTCCCCGATCTTGATCTCCTTCGGGACTCCAATTTTCATGCGCCGATCCTGGCGGGGAGCGCCGGGGAGACAAGTGGCAACGGCTTGGGGGCGCCGTCGGGCTTGGAATATGCGCCGCGTTCGTCCATGCACTCGCAGGATGCCGAAGATGATCAACCTCATGGTGGCCTGCGCCGAGAACCGCGTGATGGGCCGCGGGAACCGCCTGCCCTGGCGGATCCCGGAGGACCTGAAGTTCTTCCATGAGGAGACCGCCGGAAAGACGATCATCCTAGGGCGCATCTGCTACCAGACGTGGCCGAGGGCGCGGGAGGACGGCCGGCGGCTGATCGTGGTCTCGAGCGACCGCTCGCTTGAAGCGGACGGAGTCCGGGTGGCCGGCTCCGTCCCCGAGGCCCTCGAGATCGCCGAGACGCTGCCCGGCGAGATCTACGTCACCGGCGGCGAGAGGATTTTCCAGGAGGTCCTCGCGCTCGACCGGCCCATGCGGCTTCACCTGACGCTGGTGCACGCCGAAGTCGAGGGGGACCGGTATTTCCCCGAATGGCGCCACCTGGCGTGGCGCGAGGTTTAGCGCAGGGAGAGCTCGGACCCAAACTTCCGCTACACGTTCTTCACCCTGGAACGCTGAAGGGCGGCGTGGGCGCCGGCCATCACGACGTACCTGTCAGCCCATAGCCGGATCCCGCCCTGCTCGGCGACAGAGAGCGGCCTGACGATCCGAGCTGGCGAGCCGTAGACGAGCGATCCCGCCGGGCATTCGAACCTCTGGGGGACAAGCGTGTTGGCCCCGATGATCGAGCGGGCCCCGATAATGGCCCCGTCGAGGACGGTCGAACCCATACCGACCAGGCATTCGTCGCCCAGGGTGCATGCGTGGACCATCGCGCCGTGCCCGATGGTGCACCACGCGCCCACGTGCACGCCAAAGCCGTCGGAGAGGTGGAGGACGGCATTGTCCTGGATGTTCGTCCCCTCCCCTATGCGGATGGCATTGATGTCGCCCCTCAGCACGGCTCCGTAGAACACGCTCGTCTTGGGACCCAGGACCACGTCGCCCTGCACGGTCGCGTCGGCCGCGATGAATATGGCCCCGGCCGTCTCGGGGGTGCGGCCCAGGTAGCGCGCCAGTCTCTCTTCGAGTGTCATGGATCTATTTTTCCTTTGTGTATGGGACCCCGATCGCCTTCGGCGCCACGGCCTCGCCCACGAAACCAGCGAGGAGAAGCACGGTCAGAATGTACGGCAACGCTATAATCAACTGGACGGGGACGACGCCGATCCCGGGAAGCGGCACGCCCTGGAGCCTCGCGGCGCCGGCGTCGGCGAACGCGAACAGGAGGCATGCGGCGAGGGTCGGATAGGGCCGCCACTTGCCGAAGATGAGGGCCGCAAGCGCCAGGTAGCCCTTCCCCGCCGTCATGTCGCGGACAAAGCCCGCGCTTGCCGCGGTCGAGATGTACGTGCCGGCGACCCCGCACAGGATCCCCGAGATGATCGACGCCTGGTAGCGCAGCAGGTTCACCGAGATCCCGGCGGTGTCCACGGCGAGCGGATTCTCGCCCACCGCCCGCAGCCTGAGTCCGAACCGGGTCCGGTAGAGGACCCAGGCGCTCGCGGGGACCAGGGCCGCCGCGAAGTAGACGATCAGGTTATGGCCGCTCAGGAGCTCCGCGTAGGCGAGCCCGGGGACCGGATGGCGGCGGGCCGCCTGCGCCCAGGGCCATGCGATCCCGAGGAACCGCTGGCCCGGCCCGTCCAGCTGGGGCGTCTGCCCGCCCTGGTCGAACCAAGCGAGCGCGAGCGCGGGCGCCAGGCCGGCGACAATGATGTTCACGGCCATGGCAGCGACGACCTGGTTGCCCCGGTGGGTCACGCAGGCGAACGCGATCACGAGGGCCAGCGCCAGCGAGGCCGCCACGCCGGCGCCGAGGCCCAGCCACGCGGATCCCGTCGCGGCCGCGACGGCGGCGGACGCGAACGCCGCCGCGAGCATCTTGCCCTCAAGCCCGAGGTCGATCACGCCCGACCTCTCGGAGAAGAGGCCCGCTATCGCGGCCAGGACAAGCGGCGTCGCCACGCGGATCGTGGCCGCAAGGATGAGGATGATCTCCCGGTAGGCTTCCATCTATGGGGAGGGCCGTGCGGCCCGCGGCCGAAGGAGCGCCGCAAGGGGCGCACGGAACACGTTTTCAAGGGCGCCGCAGAACAGGATGACGAGGCCCTGGATGAGGATCACCATGTCCCGGTTGACGTGGGGCATGTCGAAGGAGAGCTGCGAGCCCCCCTGGTAGAGGGCCCCGAAGAGGAGCGACGCCGCGAGTATCCCGACCGGGTGGTTCCGGCCCATGAGCGCGACCGCGATGCCGACGAAGCCCGCCCCCCCAGGGAAATCGAGGAGGATGCGGTGCTGCGATCCCATGAGCTCGTTGACGGCGAGGCATCCGGCGAGCCCCCCGGAGATCGTCATGGCGACCATGATGGTCCGCTCGGGGGAAATCCCGGCATAGACGGCGGCCTGCGGGTTCTGCCCAACGACCCTCAGGGCGTAGCCCCAGCGGGTGCGCCAGAGGAAGGCCCAGACGAGCGCGCAGGCGACGAGGGCCAGCAGGGAGGCCATGTTGAACGGGGACGGCGCGAACGATATCCCGATCCGCGCAAGCAGCTCATGGACGGGCGGCATCGCCGCGCCCGGGCCGAATTCCCTGGTCTCGGGCGACTGCTGGCCGGGCTTTATGAGCACGTTGACGAGGAGGTAGGTCATCAGGGCCGAGGCGATGAAGTTCGCCATGATGGTCGTTATGACGATGTGGCTCCCCCGCCGGGCCTGGAGCCAGCCGGGCACGAAGGCCCACGCGGCGCCGAAGGCGCAGCCCGAGGCGATCGCCAGCGGGATGACGAGCCACGGCGAGCATGAGCCGAACGCCAGGCAGACAAGGCCCACGCCGAGGCCGCCCACGTACGCCTGTCCCTCGCCGCCGATGTTGAAGAGGCCCGCGTGGAACGCGACCGCGACGGCGAGGCCGGTGAAGACGAAGTCCGTCGCGTAGAAAAGGGTGTAGCCGATGGAGTCCTGCGCCCCGAACGCGCCGGCCGCCATCAGCTTGAATGCCGCCCAGGGGCTCTCGCCGATCAGGCGGATGACGGCGCCGGAGATGAGGAGGGCCGCGCAGAGGTTGATCGCCGGGAGGAGCCCGAACTCGGCCCAGCGCGGAAGCTTGTCGGCCGGCTTCATCTCGACGCGTCGCCCTTCACGCCGGCCATGAGGAGACCCAGGGCCTCCTCGGTCGCCTCGGAGCCCGGGACCTCGCCAACGATCTCGCCGCCGGCCATCACGAGGATCCTGTCGGAAAGGCCCATGATCTCGTCCAGCTCGACCGAGACGACGAGCACCGCCTTCCCGCTGTCGCGCAGGGCGACGATGCGCCGGTGGATGAATTCGATGGCGCCGATGTCCACGCCGCGGGTCGGCTGGCCGACGATGAGGACCGACGGCCCGCAATCGATCTCACGGGCGAGGACGAGCTTCTGCTGGTTGCCCCCGGAGAAGGCCGTTATGCGCAGGCTAGGGCTCGGGGGCCGCACGTCATAGGAGGCCATCTTTTCCGCGCAGTCCTCCCGGATGGCCCGGCGCCGCATGAATCCGCTCCGGTTGAACCTCTGCCGTGCGTGGTAGCCGAGGATGGCGTTGTCCTCGGCCGAGAAGCTGGCGACGACGCCCATCCTCAGGCGGTCCTCCGGGACGTGGGCGATCCCGTGGCTGCGGCGGTCGTTCAGCCCGGTGCTGCCGCGCGCAAGGTCCTGGCCACCGAGGAGAATCGAGCCCCCGGTGGGCACCCGGATCCCGGCCAGCGCCTCGATGAGCTCGGACTGGCCGTTCCCGGAGACGCCGGCGACGCCGACGATCTCGCCCGCCCTCAGCGAAAAGCTGGCTCCCTTGACCCGCGGCACGCCGAGCCGGTCGCGAACCTCGAGGTTCCTCACCTCGAGCAGGCCCGCGCCCGGCTTCGCCGGGGCCTTCTCCACCTTGAGGAGGACCGCCCGGCCCACCATCTGCTCGGCCAGGGCCTTGGGCGACGTGTCGCGGGTCGCCGTCTCGTGGACGACCGACCCCTGGCGCATCACGGTCACCCGGTCGGTGATGGCCATGATCTCCCGGAGCTTGTGGGTCACGAGGATCACGGTCTTCCCCTGGTCGCGCAGGAGCGCCAGCATCCGGAAGAGCTGGTCCGCCTCGGCGGGCGTGAGGACCGCCGTTGGCTCGTCAAGTATCAGGATCTCCGCCCGGTGGTGGAGCGCCTTCAGGATCTCCACCCTCTGCTGCATGCCGACCGGCAGGTGGCCCGCCTCGGCATCGAGCGGCACGTCGAGGCCATACTTGCGGCCCAGGCGCCCGAGGCCGGAGCGGGCCTCGCCGAGTCCCCTGCCGAGCATCGCGCCGCCCTCCGCGCCGAGGACGATGTTCTCGAGGACCGTGAACCTCTCAACGAGCATGAAGTGCTGGTGGACCATCCCGATGCCGGCCTCGATCGAGTCGCGGGGACGGCCGATCTCGACGCGCCGCCCATTGACGCGGATCTCGCCGGCGTCCGCGCGGTGGAACCCGTAGACGATGTTCATGAGCGTCGACTTGCCCGCACCGTTCTCGCCGATGAGCCCGTGGATCGACCCCTTCGATACCGCGAGCGAGACGGAGCGGTTCGCATGCACGGCGCCGAAGCGCTTGTCTATCCCGCAGAGCTCAAGCGCGGGCCCGGGGGGTCCACCGGGGGCCTGGAGCGCTGGACTCTCCGGTTCCACAAGCTACGGCGCCTTGTACTCCGGGACGGAAATCTTGCCGGCGATGATGTCGGCCTTCGCCTGGTTGAGCCGTTTCTCCATCTCTGGGGTCACCAGCTTCCGGTTGTACTCGTCCAGGGAATAATCGACCCCATCCTCGGCGAGGCCGAGCACCCTCGGGCCCGCCTTCCAGGTGCCGGCCCTGGCCTCGGTGAAGACGGTGTACACGGCGACGTCGACGCGCTTCACCGCGGACGTCAGGACGCTGCCGGGATGAAGGTAGTCCTGGTTGCTGTCGCAGCCAATGCTGAGGAGACCCGCGTCGGCCGCGGCCTGCATGACCCCAATCCCGGTGGCCCCGGCAGCGTGGAACACGACGTCCGCGCCCCGGCCGAACTGGCTCTTCGCAAGCTCGGAGCCCTCCGAGGGATTGGTCCAGGCAGCCGGAGTCGTCCCGGTCATGTTCTCAAAGACCTCGTCCTTCGGGTTCACGTAGGCGACCCCCGCCCTGTAGCCGAGCGCGAACTTACGTATGAGGGGAATGTCCATGCCGCCGACGAATCCGACGCTGCCCGTCTTGGAGGCCATCGCCGCGGCCATGCCGCACAGGAACGAGGACTCCTGCTCCCTGAAGTTGATCGACTCGACGTTGGGGAGGTCGACAAGGCCGTCTATGACGGCGAACTTAACGTCGGGATACTCCTTCGCAACCGTCTCGACCGCGGAGGCCTGGGTGAACCCGACCGCGACGATGATGCTGGCCCCGCGGCGGGCGAACTGCCGCATGATCTGCTCCCTCTGCGAGGCGTTCTGGATCTCGAACTCATGGACGGCGATGCCGGTCTCCTTCTTGAAGCGCTCGGCGCCGACGCTCGCGGACTGGTTGAACGACCGGTCGAACTTGCCGCCGAAGTCATAGACGATCGCGGGCGAGAAGTCGGCAGCCGACGCGGCGCAGGCGCCCGTCGCGGCGAGCGCCAGGAGCAGGGGTATTCTCGGCGAATTCACGGGACGGAGAGGGGCGCCAGGCTCCAGATGTCGGCAGCATACTCGCGGATCGTCCGGTCGCTCGAGAACTTTCCGACCCTCGCCGTGTTGAGGATGGCCTTCCTTGCCCAGGCGTCGCGGTCGCGGAACGCCGCGTCGACCCTGGCCTGGCAGTCGCTGTACGCCCGGAAGTCGGCCAGGACCATGTAGGGGTCGCCGCCGTTCAGGAGGGTGTCGTGGATCAGGCTGAAGGCGCCGTGCTCGCCGGGCGTCCAGTAGTCGCTCCCCAGCCAGTCGACGACCGACCGGATCTCCTCGTCGTCACGGTGGATGTCCCAGGGGTTGTAGCCCTTTGCCCGCAGCGCCTCGACCTCCTCGACCGTCATCCCGAAGATGAAGATGTTCTCGTCGCCCACCTCCTCCTTGATCTCGATGTTGGCGCCGTCCAAGGTCCCGATGGTGAGTGCGCCGTTCAGGGCGAGCTTCATGTTGCCGGTGCCCGACGCCTCCTTGCCCGCCGTCGAGATCTGCTCGGAGAGGTCGGCCGCGGGGATGATCTTCTCGGCGAGCGAGACCCGGTAATTCGGCAGGAACGCCACCTTGATCTTGTCCCTGATCCGGGCGTCGGAGTTGATCCGGACACCGATCACGTTGATCGCGCGGATCAGGTTCTTCGCGACGTCGTAGCCCGGCGCGGCCTTCGCCGCGAAGATGAACACGCGCGGCGCGATATCGAGCGCGGGGTTCTGGAGGATCCGCCGGTAGAGGGCGAGTATGTGCAGCAGGTTCAAGTGCTGGCGCTTGTACTCGTGCAGGCGCTTGATCTGCGCGTCGAAGATGGCGTCCGGCGAGACCGTGATCCCGCACTCGGCCTTGATCACGAGGGCAAGGTCCACCTTGTTCGCGCGCTNNCGAGGTCGCGCGCCCAGCCCTGGTCCCCGAGCGTCCGGGTGGCGAGCTCGGCAAGGCGGCGGTTGCACTGGAGCAGCCAGCGCCGCGGCGTGATGCCATTCGTCTTGTTCTGGAATTTCCCCGGGTAGAGCGCGTCAAAATCGGGGAACAGGTTCTTTCGCAGGAGCGCCGTGTGGAGGGCGGCGACGCCGTTCACGGCATGGGTGCCGACGACCGCGAGGTGCGCCATCCGGACCATCTTGTGCCCGTTCTCCTCGATCAGGGAGCACGCGCGCTTCTTCTCGTCGTCGCCCGGCCACTTTCCCTCGCAGAGCGCCAGCACGCGCAGGTTGATGTCAAAGATGATCTGGAGGTGGCGCGGCAGCACGCGCTCGAATAGCGGCACGCTCCACTTCTCGAGCGCCTCCGGAAGGAGGGTGTGGTTCGTGTAGGCCAGCGTGCGCGTCGTGATGTCCCAGGCCTGGTCCCAGGCCATGTTCTGCTCGTCGAGCAGGATGCGCATGAGCTCGACGACCGAGATCGCGGGATGCGTGTCGTTCAGCTGGATGGCGACCTTGTCCGGAAAGTTGCTCCAGGAATTTCCCGAGGTCCTGAAATGGCGCCGGATGATGTCGCGGATCGAGCATGAGACGAAGAAGTACTGCTGAACGAGGCGCAGCTCCTTGCCGTCCTCGGTCTTGTCGTTCGGGTAGAGCACCTTCGAGACGGTCTCGCCGATCGCCTTCTCGCGGACGGCCTCGACGTAGCCGCCTGAGTTGAACGCGGCCAGGTCGAAATCGTCGGTGGAGCGGGACGCCCAGAGGCGCAGGAGGTTGACGGTCTTCGTCCCGAAGCCGGCCGTGGGGATGTCATGCGGCACTCCGAGGACGGTCCGCGTCTCGATCCACTTCGGCCGCGAGTTCCCGTTGTCGTCGAAGGCGTTGATGACGCGCCCGTAGACCTTAACTTCCTGGGCGTAGTCGGCCCTGATGACCTCCCAGGGGCTGCCGAAGAGCATCCACCGGTCGGGATGCTCCACCTGGCTCCCGTTGACGATCTCCTGCTGGAACAGCCCGAACTCGTAATGGATCCCATATCCCAGGGCCGGATAGTCGAGGGTCGCCAGGGAATCGAGGAAGCAGGCCGCAAGCCTGCCAAGGCCGCCGTTGCCCAGGCCCATGTCGACCTCCGTCTCGCGCACCTCGTCAAAGTTAACGCCAAGGGAGGACAGGGCCGTTCGGACGGCCTCCGTGAGGCCCGTCGCCAGCAGGTTGCTGTCGTAAAGGCGGCCCATCAGGTACTCCATGGAAAAATAATATATCCTCCTCGCNNGACCTGGGTGGCTATCATCCGCTCGTGGATCGCGTCCCGGACCGCCAGCGACGAGGCAACCCACCAGTCTCTCAAGGTGGCGCTGGGGGCGTAGCGGGCCAGCGTCGAGGTCAGGTGCCGCTGGATCAGCGAGCGCATGATGTCCGCCGACGAATCGACGGTATTCTTGTCCTTGGATGAGTTGGGCATGCGAGAATTGACCCTGCCAATGCAAGACTCGGGCCGCCCAACGGACCGGTCACGCAAAAACGAGGCCCGCAACCCTATTTTTGGAAGCGCCGGGCGAGCTCGCCGTGGTTGAGCTCGACGTAGGTCGGGCGTCCCGCGGGGCTGGAAACGGGCGAAGTCGTGCCGAAGAGTTCCCGCAGGAGGGACATCGCCTCAGCCGCGCCGGTCGCGGCGGGGAGCCGGACGGCCTTCGCCGCGGCGAGGCGCGCAAGTTCGTCCCGGGCAACCTCAATGTCCGATGCAGGGATGCTGCCCTCCCGGAGGGCCCCGACCAGGTCCCGAAGGAACGGCTCGGCGTCGCCGGGCTCCATCCACGCGGGAAGCGCCTCCATGCGGAAGAAGTTGCGGCCAAAC
>PMSP01000324.1 GCA_003168315.1 Opitutaceae bacterium | reverse complement strand
CTTCTCGGTCAACGCAATGGGGATTGCCGCGCCGATCGTGACCGGACTCATCCTGAAGGAAACCCGCTCGTTCGAGGGCGCGTTCCTCGTCGCGGGGGCGGTCCTCGTCGTCGGCGTCCTCGCATTCGTCTTCCTCCTCGGGAGGATCGAGCCGATGCCGGCCCCCCCGCGGAAGGCGGCCGCCTTAGCCCCGGGTTGACCTCGTCGCCGGTAAGATGGAATCCTTGGCAACGCCCATGAAGAAGACGCTCATCTATCCGGCGGGCCATCCCGCTCCGCGCGGCGCCTACAGTCCCGGCCTCCTCGTCGAGGACGGGGCGACAAGGACCCTGTTTGTCACGGGACAGCTGGCCATCGATCCCGAGGGCGGCGTCGTCGCCCCGAATGACGCCGCGGCGCAGACGGAATACGTCTTTCGGCTGATCGGGTCGATCCTCCATGCCGCCGGGATGGACTTCGGCGACGTGGTGAAGGTCCAGACATTCCTGACCCACATGCCCGACTTCGAGAAGTTCGCGCCGGTCCGGAACCGGCACTTCGCGGACACGCGCCCGGTGAGCACGCTCCTCGAGGTCAAGGGCCTGGCCAAGGAGGGCTGCTGCGTCGAGATCGAGGTTGTCGCCATGAGATGAGCGCGTGATGGATCCCCACGACCCCACGCCGGTCGCACCGGCCCTCTGCGTCGCCGACGACGCGACGTTCTGGCCGTGGCACTCGTCACCCGCCATCGGCGCGTGGCCGGACGCAGCGGGAACCGCCGTCATCCTGCCGCTTGCCGGAATGGCCGACTGGGGGCTCGGCCACCCGCTCGACTCCGAGGAGACCGTGCTCATGAACATCCTGCGCGAGGCGTGCCGCCTTGTCGCCAGGGACCGCAAGCCCCTGGTCGTCCCCCCATTGAGGTTCGCCTTCGGCGCGGATCCGTCCTGCGCCTTCGCGGTCGACCAGCCGACGGCGCACGCGATGATCGCGGAGGTGGCCGCGTCCGTGGCGGCCGCGGGCTTCAGGAAGATTGTCCTCCTCAACTCAAGCCCATGGAGCGAGGAGCTCTGCAGCGCGGCGGCCCGCGACCTTCGCGTCTCGCGGGGCCTCCACATGTTCCAGGTCCACCTGAGCGCGATCGGATTGGATTTTCATCCCGTGCGGAGCGCAAGCCGCAGGAGGATCCAGACGCTCCTGACGGCCCTGGAGGGGCGCGAACCCGAGCAGGGCGAAACCGGGCCCCCCGAGGCGCCCGCCGCCCTCTGGGGCGACGAATCGGTCGTCCCCCTTTCCGGGCGCCCGGTTCCGCTGGAGGCGGCGCGCGCCGAGGGCGCGGCGATCCTCTCGGGCGCCGCCGGGCGCCTCGCGAAGCTGATCTCGGACATCCATGGAAGGCCCCCTCTGGCGGCGAAGATCGCGCCAATATGAATTTCCCGTCGTACCGCGACAGGTACCTCCCGGCGATGACCCTCCGCCAAGTCGGCGCGCTTGCCGACAAGGCGTGGGCCCCCGTCATCCTCGCCACCGGGGCGATCGAGCAGCACGGGCCGCACCTCCCCGTGGCGGTCGACGCCCTCATGGGCCAGGTGTGGCTTTCACTGGCCCTCGCGCGGCTCCCGGCGGGGGCCTCGTGCTACGTCGCCCCGCCCATAACGATCGGGAAGAGCAACGAGCACACCGGCTTCCCCGGGACGCTCATGATCTCGAGGGACACCCTGCGCTCTCAGATCCTCGCCGTGGCCCGGCAGATCCATGCCTGGGGATTTAGATCCCTCGCCGTCATCAACACGCACGGCGGCAACGTGCCGGTCCTTGTCCCGACTCTCCGGGAGATCCGGGAGCTCTTCGGGCTGCGGGCCGGGCTCCTCCAGTCCGGGCCTGTCGCCGGGCTGTCCGCCCAGGAGGCGACGTTTGGGATCCATGCCGGCGAGGTCGAGACCTCCTGGGTGATGGCCGCCGCGGGGCGCCTCGCCGATCCCTCGAGGGCCGTCTGCGAATTCCCCGCGCGCATCGAGGATCCGGGCGAGGTGAGGCCCGTGGCGGCGCCGGCCCTCGTGGCCTGGGCCTCCCGCGACGTCTCCAAGTCGGGCGTCATGGGCGACGCCACGGCGGCCACCGCCGAAAAGGGAGAGCGCTGGCTCGAGGAGGGCGCCGCCGCCTATGCGGCGGCGATCGCCGAGGTCTGCCGCATCGGCAGGGCTGCGCTCCCGGGCGGGAATCCTTAGCGCGGCGCGCGCGTCTTGCATCTGGTTGGGCGTTTTTGCAGCTTTTCCCCATGACCCCAGGCAAGGCATCCACTCTGCTGACCTGCGCCGCCGTGTCCCTTCTGACACTGTCCAGCGCGAAGTATCTGCCTGCGGCTGAAGACCCGCCGGGCCCTCCCCCCACCCCCCCTCAGGATGCCGGGGCAGTGGACGCCCCGAAGCGGGCCGGCGTCCCGAGCCCCTATGACACCCTGGTGGCGCCGATTGCCCTCTACCCCGACCCGCTGATCGCGCTCATCCTGCCGGCGTCCACGGTGCCCTCCGACATCGCGGCGGCGGCGGCCTACCTCGTCCAGTACGGCGACATGACGCGGATCGACAGCCAGCCCTGGGACCCGAGCGTGCGCGCCCTGGCCCACTACCCGACGGTCATCACGTGGATGGCGGACAACATGGACTGGACACAGGCGCTCGGCGCCGCGTTCCTCGC
>PMSP01000237.1 GCA_003168315.1 Opitutaceae bacterium | reverse complement strand
CTGGGCCCAGATCGAGCCCGTGGAGGGAAACTATGACTTCTCGATCGTCGACGGAATGCTGGAGGGCGCCCGGGCCAACGGCTTGCGCATCGTCTTCATCTGGTTCGGCAGCTGGAAAAACGGGATCTCGAGCTTCGCTCCGGCCTGGGTGAAGGCGGACCAGGACCGTTTCCCGCGGGTGAGGGTCAGGTACGGCCGCCCGATCGAGGTCCTTTCAACGCTAAGCGACGCGAATCGCGATGCCGACGCGCGCGCTTACGCCGCCTTCATGCGGCACCTGCGCGAGGCCGACTCCCGGCAGCACACCGTCCTGATGATTCAGCTTGAGAACGAGGTCGGCGTGCTTGGCGACTCGCGGGACCGGTCGGCGGCCGCCGACGTGGCCTTCGCGGGGCAGGTGCCGGCGGACCTCACGGGATATCTTGCCGCCAACCGCAACCGCCTCAGGACCGAGCTGCGGACGGCCTGGGAAGGAGCCGGCGCCAGGTCCGCGGGCACCTGGGAGGAGGTCTTCGGCTCCGGCCCGGCGACCGATGAGCGCTTCATGGCTTGGAACTACGCGCGCTACATGGACCGGCTGGCGGCCGCCGGGAAGGCGGAGTATCCGGTGCCCGTCTTCACGAACACCTGGATCGTCCAGCCCGAGGACAAGGGGCCGGGCGACTACCCGAGCGGCGGTCCCGAGCCGCACGTTCTGGACCTGTGGCGCGCGGGGGCGCCGCACATCGATTTCAACGCGCCGGACATCTACCTTCCCAACTTCGCCGAGTGGGTGGGGCTCTTCAACCAGGACGGCAACCCGCTGTTTGTCCCCGAGTCCCGCGGCGATGCGGCCGGGGTGGCGAACGCGTTCTACGCGATAGGCCGGCACCTTGGCATTGGCTATTCACCGTTCGGCATTGACGACGCGGACCGGCTGCTCGTGCTCCGGCCCGATGGCCGCCAGACGCCGCCCGACGCCCTCGAGGGCCTGCCGCTGCCGAAGGGCTACGCGGTCCTGCGCCAGCTTACGCCCGCGATCCTGGAGGCCCAGGCGAGGGGGTCGATCTCCGCGGCCTCGCTCACCTCCGCCCATCCCATGGAGGACCTGCGCGTGGGCGATTACACGGTCCACATGAATCTCCTGCGCAACTTCCGGCACCCGGACGACGCCCCGCCGTTCGGCTACGGACTCGCCATCGCGACGGGGCCCGACGAGTACCTCGTCGCCGGCTGCGACGTCCAGGTCACCTTCTCGCCCGCGAAGCCCGGCGCGCCCATCGCCGGCCTCGCGCGTGTCGAGGCGGGCGAATTCGTGGAGGGCCGCTGGACACCTGGAAGGATTCTCAACGGCGACGACATCCTGCTCAACTACCATCTCGCCGAGGCCGCCGCGCAGGGGCAGTCGGGAAGCGGTCTTCGCTTCGCCCCCGCCAACGGACCGACCATCCAGCGTGTCTTGCTGTACCGCTACGGCCCCTGAGCCGACCGCCGACATGAACGCGATGTCGTTTCTGCAGCCGATGACGAGGAGGGCCTTGCCGCTCGGGTCCCTCTGGGTCTGCCTTGCGCTCCAGTCGAGGGCCGTGCAGGCCTGGCGGGAGATCACCGTCCCAACGGTCGCTCAGGCCGCCGCCGCATTCCCGGCGCCGCCGCGCGAGTACGGCGCCATCCACTGGGCCATCTGGGGCGGCCCGCAGACCCGGGAGGGCATCCTCGCCCAGATCGAGCAGCTCCACGCCAACGGCGCCTATGTCATCATGCTCAACGCCTCGCGGGGCCTCCAGCCCAAGTATTTCTCGGCGGAGTACATGGGTCTCGTCAGGTTCCTGGTCGACGAGTGCAAGAAGCGCGGGATGAAGGTCTGGCTTGAGGATGACGGGGGCTATCCCAGCGGATTCGCGGGCGGCGCGATCAGCAGGGACTATCCGGGGCTTGCGATGCAGGGCATCGTCGCCGACGGGCGCTACATGGTGGCGGCCGGGCAGACGCTCAGGCTCCCCGTGCCGCCCGACACGCTCGGGATCCTCGCCTACAACCGCCAGATGGGCAGCGCGGTCATCCCGGTGCCCCCAGACGGGCAGCTGGCGTGGACGGCGCCCGACCCGGGGATGTCGGTCGTCGTCTTCGTGCGGCATGTGTACCGCAGCTCGCCCACGCGCTACACCAACCGCGCGGACGGCACCAACGACAAGGACAGCCTCTACTCGCTCATCGACTACCTGGATCCCGAGGCGACGCGCGCCTTCCTCAAGGCCATCCACGAGGGGTACGAGAAGGTCGTCGGCGACGAGTTCGGCAAGACGATCCTCGGGTTCCGGGGCGACGAGCCGGACTATACCGGGTTCATGCCCTGGACGCCCAGGCTCCTGGAGATATTCAGGCGGACGAAGGGCTACGACCTCCTGCCCTACATACCCCAGTTCTTCGAGCCGGACTTCACCCCGGAGGTGCTGCGCGCGAAGGCCGACTACTGGGATGTCTGGAGCGGGTTGTTCCGCGACAACTTCTTCAAGCCGCAGTCCGACTGGTGCCGGGCGCGCGGGATGGAGTACATGGTCCACCTGAATCACGAGGAGCTGATGATCAACCTCAACCTCGGCGAGGACCTCGTGCGCAACGAGGGGTCGTTCTTCCGCGCCATGCGGTACGTTGGGGTGCCCGGGGTCGACAACCTGAACCAGATCGGGCCCGGGATCGTCGCCGACTTCCCGAAGCTCGCAGCCTCGGCGGCGCACGTGTTCGGCCGTCCGCAGGTCTGGAACGAGGAGGGAGGGGGCCTACTCCAGGACGGCAAGTTCGTGGCCGACTACAACTTTGCCCGAGGAATGAACTTTCTGCAGATAAGGGGGCTGGATGAAGGAAGCGGCGCCACGCCGCTTCTGCTGAACCCCGCCGCCGCGGCCGCGTGGTACGTGAACCGGGCGAGCTATCTCCTCGCGATCGGCCGGCCTGCGGCCCAGGTCGCCCTCTATCACCCGACCGACAGCATGTGGCTTGGCGACAAGGAGGCGGACGACGTGACGGTGAAGCTCGTCACGGAACTCATGGAGCACCAGATCGACTTCGACCACATCGACCTGGACGGGCTGGCCTCGGTCGTCACGCTCGGGGAGGGGGGCCTGAGGAACCTGAGCGGGCAGGTCTATCGCGCCGTCATCGTCCCCACCTCCACCTCGATCGACGCGAGGGTCCTGGAAAGGCTTCGGGCCTTCGCCGCAAAAGGCGGCAGAGTCATCTTTGTTGGCCGCACCCCCTCGCTCGTGATCGGCCGCACGTACCTCAACCCGGAGAGAGGCGCCCCGGACCTTTCCTTCGCGACGCTCGAGCCCACGCCGGACCTGACCGAGCGCGTGATCGCGGCGCTCCCGGCGCCGGATGTGAAGCTCGATTGCGGCTGCCCGCCGCTCAAGTACCTCCATCGCAAGCTGGGCGACGGAGACGTCTATTTCTTCTTCAACGAGTCCCAGGCGGCGCAGTTGCGCGTTGCGACTCTGGAGGGCCGCGGTGACGTCCAGGTTTGGGACGCGACCCGCGGGACGATCCACCCGCTGTCGGGTGTCCCGGCGGCGGCAGGGCGCGCCGAGGTCCCCCTCGATCTCGGCCCGCAGGAATCCCGCTTCATTGTGATCGGGCCGGCCCCGCAGGGCATGGCTGCCGCCTTCCCGACGCCGTCCTGCGCGACAATTGCCACACCGACGGCCGATTGGACGGTGACACTGGGCGACAAGCGCCTGACCACACCGCTCAAGTCCTGGGACGGCCTCGGCC
>PMSP01000221.1 GCA_003168315.1 Opitutaceae bacterium | reverse complement strand
GAGGCCTTAAGCGGGAGCCTGATAGCCGACGTCATCGAAGGCGTGCAGTACCAGCAGGAGGACCTCTGCAGGAAGATGTAGGCGCAGATCGATGCCGCGACCCGAAAGGACATGGTCAAGCCGAGGGAGGGCGTCCGCCTGCTGGAACTCTACGAGAGCCAGATGCTCAACAAGACCTACCTGAACATCGAGCGGGCCGCCCCCCGGAGGAAATCGAAGAAATGACCCGGTTACCATCGCGCGCGCTGCTTGCGGCGCTCGGACTTGGCGCCGTCGCCGCACCCCGGGGCGGGGCGGCCCCCGCCACCCCCNNGCGGACCTCCTCGGCAGGCTGACCCCCGACGAGAAGCTCTCGCTCCTCGGCGGCGACCGCGACTTCTACATCAGGGCCGTCCCGCGGCTCGGGATCCCCGAGATCAAGATGGCCGACGGCCCGCTCGGCGTCCGCAACTACGGCCCGTCGACGGCCTACCCGGCGACGATCGGGCTCGCGGCCTCGTGGGACACGGGGCTCGCCCGGGAGTTCGGGGCGTCCATGGGCAGCGACGCCCGGTCGCGCGGCGTCAACATCATGCTGGCGCCGGCGGTCAACATCAACCGGGTGCCCCAGAACGGCCGCAACTTCGAGTACCTCTCGGAGGACCCGTACCTCGCGGCTTCGATGGCGACCCAGATCGTCACGGGCCTGCAGAGCCAGGGTGTCGCTGCCACCGTGAAGCACTTCGCCGCCAACAACCAGGAGACCGAGCGCGGCACGATCGACGCCCGGGTGAGCGAGCGGGCGCTGAGGGAGATCTACCTGCCGGCGTTCCAGGCGGCCGTGCAGGAGGGCCACGCCTGGGCCGTCATGTCGGCCTACAACCGCCTGAACGGGACCTACTGCAGCGCCAACGACTGGCTGAACAACAAGGTGCTGAAGGGGGACTGGGCCTTCCAGGGCGTCCTCATGTCGGACTGGGGCGCCGCCCACGACACGCTCGGGGTCGCGAACGGGGGCCTGGACCTCGAGATGCCCTCGGGGCAGTTCATGAACGCGGCGACGCTGAAACCGCTCCTCGCCTCCGGCCAGGTGACCCAGGCGACGATCGACGACAAGGTGCGCCGGATCCTCAGGCTCGAGATCGCCAACGGGTTCCTCGACCGCCAGCAGGAGATCCCCTCGATCCCGAAGGACGACCCCCGCAGCGCCGCCGTGGCCCTCAAGATCGCCCGCGAGGCGATCGTCCTCCTCAAGAACGACCACAACGCCCTTCCCCTGGGCGGGAAGAAGCTGAGGCGGATCGCCGTCCTCGGCCCGAACGCCGCCGGTTTCCCGGCGGGCGGTGGCAGCGGGCACACCGAGCCCTTCCATTACGTGAGCGTCCTGGACGGCCTGCGGAAGGCCGCCGGGACGAGGGTGAGGATTGACGCGATCCCCGGTCCGGGCCCCGAGCTCATGGCAAGCCTCCTGGCCCGCACGTCCTACGAGGGTCCCCTCAAGCTGGAATTCATGTCCGGGGATTGGGGAAACCGGAAGGTCATCGCTTCGATGGCGGACCTTCGGATCGACCACGACTGGAGCGAGCGGCCTCCGGCCCCCGGCGTCGACGTATCCTCCTACTGGGCCCGCTGGAGCGGCGCGATCCGCGTCCCCTCGGGCGGCAAGTACATCTTCATGGTCCAGAACCACGGCAACGTAAGCGTCCAGCTGGACGGCAAGAACATCATCGAGAGCTGGTCCAACCCGAGCGACGCCCTCTTCGCCGAGGTCCAGCTGGAGTCCGGCTCGAGGCACTCGGTCGCGGTCGAGGTCAGATACGACAACCAGGGGTCGCCCGCCGTCCGGTTCGCATGGGGCGCGGCCCCGCCGCTCCTGACGGAGGAACAGGCCGCGCGGGTGCGCTCCGCGGACGCCGTCGTCGTCTGCGCCGGGTTCAACCTCATGCTTGAGGGCGAGGGTGCGGACCGGGCCTATGACCTCCCGAACGACCAGGCCGAGCTCATCCGGAGCGCCGCCTCGCTCAACCCGCGGACGATCGTCGTCATCAACTCGGGCGGCGTCGTCGGCACGGCCGACTGGATCGGGCGCGTCCCCGCGGTCCTGCAGGCCTGGTACCCGGGCCAGGAGGGCGGCCGCGCGGTCGGCGAGATCCTCATGGGTTCCGTGAACCCGAGCGGCCGGCTGCCGATCACCTATGAGAAGCGCAGGGAGGATTCGCCCTCGTTCGGCAACTACCCGGGTTCAAACGGGAGGGTGAACTATGCGGAGGGCATCCTCGTCGGCTACCGCTGGTTCGACGCGAAGGGGGTCGCCCCCCTCTACCCCTTCGGCTACGGCCTCACCTACACTACCTTCCACTATGACAAGTTCCACGTGGAGGCGACGGGCGACGGGCACTGGGCGGTGACCTTTGACGTGACGAACAACGGGACACAGGCCGGCGACGAGGTCTCCGAGCTCTACGTGAGCCCGCCGGTGACCTCCAAGGCGTCGCGCCCCATCCGCGAACTCCGGGGCTTCAGCCGGGAGAGCCTCCTCACGGACCAGACGATCACGATCACCATCATCCTCGACCGGCACGCATTCTCGTATTTCGACGAGGCGAAGGGGGACTGGGCGGTCGAGCCCGGTCCCTACACGATCGAGGTGGGCTCCTCCTCCAGGAACATCCTGCTTGGCGGCCCCGTCAGCATTGAGTAGGCCCGCGCCTCAGCGCCACTCGTGGCGGGGGTACTTGCGCGAGAGCTCGGGCCTTATCTTCGGGTAGATGTCCCTCCAGAAGCCGGTCAGGTCGTCCGTGACCTGGATCGGCCGCTGGTTGGGCGCCAGGACCTCGATCTTCACCGGGATGCGGCCGCGCCCGAGCGAGAAACGGCCCTCTATCCCGTAGAGTTCCTGGATCCGGGCGCTCAGGACGGGCGGCCCCTCGGCTGCGTAGGTGAGGCGCGAGCGCCGCCCGTTGGCCATCGTGAGCCGCTCGGGCACCGCCTCGTCCATCGCCGCCAGCTGCTCGGCCGTCAGCCAGTCCCTTAGTACGGGCATCACCTCCCTCCCCTTCACGCCGCGAGCCGAGCTCTCGCCGTAGCACACCTGCTCAATCAGGGTCAGCCGGTCGGCCGGCGTCACGGGGTTCACCTCGTACTCCGGGAACCATTCCGCCAGGCGGTTCACGCGGGTGATCCACTGCTCCACGGAGTCGTCCCAGGCGTCGATCGTGATGCGGCCTGCGACGACCTCGCGGGCGAGTAGCGCCGCCGCCTCGTTCGACGGCACGTCGTCCGAGCCCGACTTGGACTCGAGGACAAGGTCCCTGAAGCGCTTCTCGCGGCGGGCGACGACGCGCTTGGCCGCCGGGTCGTAGGCGACCTCCCGCTCGTCCCGGAATTCCCCGGGGAAGAGCTCCCTCAGCCACGACTCCTCGACCGCCGTCGCGATGTTGAGCAGGACGCTCACCTCCCCCCCGCGGCCGCCCACCTCGGTGATCTCGGCCGCGACGAGGAGCCTCGCGCCGCCCATCGCGCTCTCCCGCGCGAGGAGCCCGCGCCGGCCGTGGACAAGCTCGCACCGGAGGGTGCTGGCATCGAGGCGGCGGCCCAGGTGGTCCGGGAAGCCCGCGAGGACGCACTTGCAGACCTCGCTGCCGGCGACCCGGCGCTCCGAGGCGTCGAGGCCCTCGGCCGCGGCTATCCCCACAAACTGCTCGAAGAGCGGACCGACCTGGCGCGCGGCCTGGGCATGGATCCCCAGGCGCCGGCAGGACTCCGCCGAGTAGTTGCTGCGGTCGGCAAAGCGCCACGCGCGCATGAGGAGGAAGAAGTCGCTCTCGTTCTCCTCGCCGAGCGTTTCCTCGCGCGCCTCCTCCACCCGACGGTCCACGCCCCTGAGGAGGAAGTTCCTGCCCTGGGTCAGGGCGGCCATCATGGCCACCGAGCGCACGCAGCCGCGCTCCTGGGCGGCCAGGAACATCCGCGCATAGCGCGGATGCACCGGAAAGCGCAGCATCCTGCGCCCGATCTCGGTTATCGCCCTCCCCGCGCCCGAGAGGGCGCCGAGGTCGGCGAGGAGCGACTCGGCCTTCTCGAGGCCGCGCGGGTCCGGCCGCTCGAACCAGTTGAACGACCCCACGTCGACGATCCCCGAGGCCTTGAGGGTCAGGACGACCTCCGAGAGGTCGAGGCGCTTCACCTCGGGCAGCTCATGGGCCTGGCGCTGGCCGTGCTCGCGCTCGGTCCAGAGCCTCACGCACACCCCGGGGGCCGTCCGCCCCGCCCGGCCCGCGCGCTGGTCGGCGCTTGCCGCCGATATCTTCTCCACGAGGAGGGTGTTGATCCCGCGGGCTGGGTCGAAGCGCGCGGTCCGCGCGAGGCCGCTGTCGATGACCGCGGTCACCCCGTCGATCGTGAGCGAGGTCTCGGCGACATTCGTCGAGACGATGATCTTGCGGCCGGCCGTGCGCGCCACCGCGCGGTCCTGGGCCTCCGGGGGCAGCTCCCCATGGAGCGGGAACGCGGCGAAGCCGCGCAGGGCGCGGCTTCCCTGGACCGCCTGGATGGTCCGCGTGATCTCGTAGGCCCCGGGCATGAAGACCAGCATGTCTCCCTCCGTGGAGGCGGCCACGCGCTCGCACTCCCGGGCGGCGACGTCCCATACCGGGTCGGCGTCGAAGTTCGCCGTCTTGGCGAGATACTCGATCCGGACGGGAAATGTCCTGCCCTCAGAGACGAGGACGTCGCAGGGGGCCAGGTAGTCCCGGAGCGCCCCCGCGTCCAGCGTCGCGGACATGACCGCGATCTTCAGGTCCGGGCGCTCCGTCCGCTGCAGCTTGAGGGCGCTCGCGAGCGAGATATCCCCGTAGAGGTGGCGCTCGTGGAACTCGTCGAAGACAACCGCGCTCACTCCCCGCAGGGCCGGGTCGAAGGTCATCTGCCGAAGGATTATCCCCTCGGTCACAAAGCGGATCCTCGTGCGCTCGCTCAGGCGGGACTCGAGGCGGATCTGGTAGCCGACGACGCCCCCGAGATCCGTCCCCATCTCGTCGGCCACCCGCCGCGCAAGCATACGGGCGGCGAGACGCCGGGGCTGCAGGACGACCACCTGTCCGCCGTCCAGGAAACCGTTCCTCAGCAGCATCTGGGGCACCTGCGTCGATTTTCCCGAGCCCGTCGGCGCCTGCACAATCACCCTCCCTCTGGCGCGCAGGGACGCGACAAGGGCGGGCTCCAGCTCGTATATGGGAAGGTCTCTGGGTGACATGTTGGGCCTGTGAATAACCGGTGAGCTAAGTTGCTCGCAGGTTATTCACAGCATCGCAGTGTGAGGGAATTGTGGATAAGAAAAGCTTCACCATTTCGTAACGGAGCCGCAACCTCACCTCGTTCCTTGATAGAACAGTCGCAGCGCGAAGGCCTGAAAACCCCTTCGAAAGCACGACTGGGATAATCCCGGGCGACCGGGGAAAGGATGGTGGCAGCTGGTGCCGCTATCCCCTCACCGCAGCAATGCGGATCCGAGGCAATATCACCAGCTCCTCTGGCCGGTGTCATGACCGGTCAGTTACATGAACTCAGGAGCTGAGAGGCGAGGCGCGATTAGAAACCGTGTCCGAGCCGAGTCAGGCAGGCGGGAAGTTTCGAACCGCCGGCCGACGCAGTTACCCAGAGGGTACGGCTGCTACTGCGCAGACCAGAACGCAATCGCGTTTCCCGGCGGGACGAC
>PMSP01000334.1 GCA_003168315.1 Opitutaceae bacterium | reverse complement strand
ACCATGAGGTACAGGTTGTTGCCGAGCGCGGTCCAGAGCACGTCGCTGTCGAAGAGGAGCGACTTGAAGTTGTAGAGCCCCGCCCATCCCATCCGGCCGATACCGTCCCAGTGCGCGAGGGACCAGGCAAAGGACACGAGGGCGGGCGCAAGCATGAGGGCGGCATAGAGCGCGAACGCCGGGCCGACGAAGCCGAGCGCCATCGGGGCCCGCAGCCTGCCGAGGCTCGCCGCGTCACCCTCGCTCCTCCGCGGGCCACGCTTGGATCCGGAGGATGGGGCCGTCCATCCCCGCACGAGCCACGCCGCGACCGCGACGACCAGGGCGATGNNGCGGTGCCGGCCAGCGGGTGGCGGTACTCCACGAGGCCGGGATCGGCCATGCGCGCGCGGTCCGCCGCGGCCGCGGCCTCTATGTTGCGCGCAAAGTCCACCGGCTCCTCCCTGCCGGTCATCACCGCGCGCGTATTGTCGACCAGCGCCTGGCGCATGGCCGGCGGCTGGAGCTCCGTCTGCGGCATGTTGAACGAGTCATGGGCGCCGGTGATCATCGCGGCGGTGTCCCTCATCCGGGACGAGTAGGCCGACACCGGGACGCCCTTCACGGCCACCGGAGCGTCGGTGGCCCGGACAAAGGCCTCAGCCCGGCCCCGCGAGGTGAGGAACCTGAGGAAATCCACCGAGAGCCTCTCCCTTGCCGCGTCGCCCGTGTTGAAGACGAAGAAGCAGTCGCTTCCGGTCTGCACCGTCGTCGGGTCGGCCGCGCCGTCCGCGAAGACCGGGAAGTTCATCGCTCCAACGTCCATCCCGCCGGGGATCTTCCCGGACATCTCGTTGAAGAACCAGGACCCCGAGACCGTCATGGCCGCGCTTCCCTCGAGGAAGTAGAGCTCGGCGCCGGGCGCCGTCTCGCCCTCCCAGCCCGCCTGCGCGTCGTCGCGCGTCACCCTCCTCAGGAGCTCGGCGCTCCGGACAACCCTCGGATCCGCCCAGGCCCCGGGAGCCAGCCCGGTGATCGCGCTCCAGCCGGCCGGCCCCGCCAGGTTGTGGTAGGCCGCCTGGAAGAAAGCCGCCGGATACTTCCAGCGGGTGCCCGGGATGCTGACGGGCGCAACGCCGGCGGCGCGGATCCGGTCGCACAGGGCGAAGAACTCGTCCCACGTTCGCGGCTCCGCCCATCTATGGGCCCGGAACATGCCGCGATTGTAGAAGAGGCTCCAGCACGAGTACGAGAACGGGAGCCCGTACACGCCGTCCCCAACCTTCCAGGTGTCAAGGGAGCCCGGCTGGAACGTGTCCGCCCACCTTGAGTCCCCCTCCCAGTTCCTGCCGGCGAGGTAGGGACGAAGGTCGAGGACACGGCCGGCGCGGATCAGCGAGGGCCACAGGATGTACGGGACCCAGGCGACATCGGGCAGGTGGCCGTCTATGATCCGGACCCGCAGCTGGTCCTGGATGCGGGGGTCGCCGTAGACGTGGACCGAGACCCCGGGGTTCATCTCCTCGAAGGCCCGCGCGGTCTCGACGTAGAACCCGATCCCGTAGCCTCCCTCGAAGACGGGAACGTCCAGCTGCACCGGCTGCGCGCCCCGCGACGGCAGGAGGCCCAACAGCCCGATGCCGAGGACGGTCGCGGACAACCGGTGCGTCACGTGCGGAATCCGGCCCTCCTGAGCGCCCTGTGGAGCGCGGCGACGTGATTGCGGTCGCGCGTCTCGACGGTGCAGACGACATGGGTCTCGCTGACGTCGGGCCCGCTGAAGGCCCTGTCGTGGTCGACCTGGTTCACGCTCGCCCCGCAGGCGGCGATCACGCGGCACAGCTCGGCGAGCCCTCCCGGGCGGTCCGAGATCCTGACCTTGAAGCGCGTGAGGCGCCCGTCGTGGACGAGCCCCCTCTCGATCACGCGGCCGAGGATGACCGGGTCTATGTTGCCGCCGCAGACGACCAGCGCCACGCGCTTCCCGCGGAGCCCCCGGATCTGGCCCGACATCATCGCGGCAAGCGGGGCCGCGGCGGCGCCCTCGACGACCGTCTTCTCGAGCTCGAGCATCCGGAGTATGGCGAGCGATATCCACTTCTCCTCGACCCGCACGACCCGGTCCACGCGCCGGCGGATGAGCCCGAAGGAGAGCGTGCCGACGCAGAGGGTGGCAAGCCCATCGGCCAAGGTGGCGCGACGGGGGACGCGGACCGGGCGGCCGGCCCTGAGGGCGGCCGACAGGTTGCCGGTGGCAACGCTCTCGACGGCGATGATCTTCACGCGTGGCCGGAGCGCCTTCACGGCGACGCAGAGCCCGGCGAGGAGGCCGCCCCCGCCCACGGGGCAGACGATCGCGTCGACATCGGGCACCTGCTCCAGGATTTCCAGGCCGAGGGTCCCCTGTCCCGCGATGATGTCCGGGTCGTCGAAGCCGTGGATGTAGGCAAGCCCGTCCGAGGCGGCCAGCCGGTCCGCCTCCGCCCGGGCCTCCGCGAAGTCCCCGCCATGGAGGATCACCCGCGCGCCCAGGCGTTGGCAGGTCGCTATCTTTATCAGCGGGGCGAATTGCGGCATCACGACCGTGACGGGGATCCCCAGGAGCCGCCCGTGGTAGGCGAGCCCGAGGGCATGGTTGCCGGCGGAGGCCGCGATGACGCCGCGCAGGCGGTTGCGCCGCGGCAGGCGCAGGAGCGCGTTCCGCGCCCCCCTCTCCTTGAAGGACCCCGTCCGCTGGAAGTTATCCAGCTTGCAGACGATCCGGGAGCCCGTGATCTCGCTCAGCGGGATGGATTGCGGGCAGGGCGTGACGATGACCCCGGACCTTATGCGGCGACGCGCCGCCCTGATGTCAGAAAGGGTGACGGGCTGTTCTGCCATCGTTTTGCAAGGAATAGCGTTGCGGGCAACCCGGACGGGTTTAGACCCCCAAATGACCGATGTATCAGGTTACCTTTTCAGAGCAAGCCATGCAGGAACTGAACAAGCTGGGGACTCTGGCGCAGCTCGAGGTGGTCGAGCCGATAAGCAGTGTTAAGGCGACCGACCTGGAGCACCCGCGCGAGCCACTTGGACGCTTCCAAAGGCAGGGCAAGCCGTTCTACCGTCTCCGGGCCGGCGAGCACCGCTTCTACTTCGACGTCAAGGGCGACACCATCCACGTGAACTACATCCTCCACCGGAACTCCCTCGAGGACTTCCTGCTGCGCAACCGCCTCCCGGTTTCGGAGCAGCAGCTCGTCGAGCAGCATTCCAAGTTCTGGAAATACCTGGAGAGCCTCACCAAATGATCTACCCGCGACGCGGACAGGACCCCAGGGAGGAGGAGGACCTCGCCTCGCGCGAGGATCCCTACAACGAGGCCCAGGCGAGCAGGATCTATTTCCTGCCGAACCTGATGACGGCGGGAAACCTCCTCTGCGGCTTCATGGCCGTGGTGAACTGCATCCATGCCCGGCTGGCGGGGACCGCGGACGACGGCCTGTACCTCGCGGCCACGGCGAACGAGCATTACCGCTACGCCGTCTATTTCATCTTCGGGGCGGCCGTGTTCGACATGCTCGACGGGCGACTGGCAAGGATGGGGGGCCGGGAATCGCTCTTCGGCGCCGAGTTCGACTCGCTGGCGGACGTCGTCTCCTTCGGGATGGCCCCGGCGTTCCTGATGTTCTTCCTCATATTGTCGCCTTCGCAGGGGTTCCCCTGGTTCCGCGACATAGGAGGCTTCGTCGGCTTCGTCTACCTGCTCTTCGCCGCGGCGCGGCTGGCCCGCTTCAACGTGATCACCAATCCCCTCCTCCACCAGGGCAAGAAGGAGTCCAGCAGGGACTTCATCGGCCTGCCGGTCCCGGCGGCGGCGCTGACGGTCGCCTCGCTCGTCCTCTTCCTCCTCAAGCTCGATGACGCCGACAAGTCGCTCAACAAGTTCGCGCTCGTCCTCCCGTTCCTGATGCTGCTGATCGCCTTCCTCATGATGAGCACGGTGCGCTACCCGAGCGGCAAGAAGGTGGACCTGCAGACCCAGACGCGGCTGCGCACGTTCGTGCTCGTGATCCTCCTCATCGGGCTCGTCATCATCTTCCGTGAGATCGCCTTCCTCTGTGTCTGCCTCGGGTACATTTTCTTCGGGATTTTCCGCCACTGGAGACGGTGGCGTGCCACCAGGAGGCCGCGCTGAGGTCGGAAAACAGCCGCATGCGAACATCGTGTCGGGAACCTGTTGGGCGATTCCGAGCAACCCGCGGCCTGCGAATAACCGGCCCCTTGCGCACATCTCCCCGATAATTGCTCACCTCCGGAAAAAGGCCCCTTTCCGAGCGAAAGGGCCGGGTTGCTGGTGTTTCGAGCCCCTTATACGACTACTGCTATAATTCATTATTGAATCTACAGTCATTTGGACTTTGTTAGTTTGTCCCGCTTTACCTCAGGACAACGCCCCGGACCCATGAAATTCAAGACGAACCGCGACCACTTTGCCAACGGCCTCTCCCAGGTCCTCAATGTCGTCGGATCCAAGGCGACGATGCCCATCCTGAGCAACGTGCTGATCGAGGCCGAGAAGGACCAGCTTTCGCTCACGACGACGAACCTGGACCTGGGCATCCGCTGCAAGATCAAGGCCGACGTGAAGGAGGGAGGCTCCGTGACGCTGCCGGTGAAGCGGCTGGCGAGCATCGTTCGCGAGATGCCCAACTCCGACGTTGTGGTCGACACCTCCCCCAACCACCAGGTGAAGATCTCGTCCGGCGGGTCCACCTTCCGCATCATGGGCATGGGAAAGGATGAGTTCCCCCCCCTGCCGGAGTTCGGCGACGAGAAGGCTCACACGCTCCAGCAGTCCGAGCTTTCGGCGATGCTGAAGAGCGTGTCGTACGCGCAGTCGCAGGACGAGACCCGCTACACGCTGAACGGCGTCTACTTCAACTTCAAGGAGGGGAGCCTCACCCTCGTCGCGACGGACGGCCGCCGCCTTGCGCTGGTGTCAAAGGACATGGCCGTGCCGGCCTCGGCCACCGGCGCCATCATCCTGCCGGCGAAGACCGTGAGCGAGCTCACCCGCATCCTCGACAAGGGGGACAAGGTGAAGATCAACTTCAGCGACCGCCGCTGCGCGTTCCAGATCGGGACGGACAAGGACGTGAGCGGCCTCATCGACAGCGTCTACCTCTACTCGAAGGTCGTCGAGGGAAGCTACCCGAACTACCAGCAGGTGATCCCGAAGGAGACGCACCAGAGGATCAAGCTGGAGCGCGAGCTCCTGCTGCAGTGCGTGCACCGCGCCGCGCTCGTGTGCTCGGAGAAGTCCAACTCGGTCCGCATGAAGCTCACCAGCAACCTGCTCGAGATCACCGCGCAGAGCCCGGACTTCGGCGAGGCCCACGAGTCGATGGCGATAGGCTACAGCGGGCCCGACCTCCAGGTGGCCTTCAACCCGGCGTTCGTCATCGACCCGCTGCGGGCCCTGACAAAGGACGAGGTGTTTCTTGAGCTCAAGGACGAGGTGAGCCCGGGGGTGTTCAAGACCCTGGACAATTTCATCTGCGTCATCATGCCGATGCGGCAAAGTTAAATAGGCCTTTCCCCACGGAAGAGCCCGGCGTTTTGTAATTTTGCGCGACGGCGGTTACAAACCGCCGAATATTTATAGGAAACGAAGATTTTGGTGACTTTCCCGAGGCACCGTCAGGTCTTTTGGGTTTCGTATTGTTAGTCATTGATGCATAGCGCGGTTGCTGAGCGACCGGTCCATGGTACACGTCGTGTCTTCTTTCTTCTTTTTTAAAAAAGAAGAGAAATTCTCCCTCTGGGATGGCCCGAGGACCATTTGTGTGGATCAATTTGTAGTTTCGCGGCCAGTTTGCTGTGGATCATGTGATTTTGCCGGGAACCAGGTGGCTTCGAGAGGCGCAATACGTTTCCCCTCTGAGGATTAGCGGCTATGGAACATGTTAGCCCAAATGCACAGAATCTGGCTTCTGAGAACTTCTGGCAGAAATTTCAGGCTTCCGAGTTACATTTCCTGTGGGGATTAGATTCCTAAAGCTATCAGCAATTGGGCGTCTCCAGGGTTAGCCCGCTTCGGCAATCCTGAGGCTCTTGGAGCCTCTCCGGTGGAAAATGCGTGCCGGGGCCAGAGTGAGCCTGCCATAAGGTGCAGAATGAAGGACGGCGACTATCGGGCAATGTGGCGTTTTCAACGGCTTTGATCCGTTAAGCCTGACTTGTCCGGCCGCACGATGGCGTTCAGTGTGCCCCGGTGACTTTTGCAAAACAGTTAACGCCGGACTCTTTCTTAATGCTACCGCGCCCCTCCGAATTCTATAGGTATAAAAAATAGAGTCTTAAAGCCAAACGTGGTCTTTTTGTGCCGGAAGGTATAAGTACCAAATCCAATCTTTTTGTTGAGCGTTTCCGATCGAGCATCTTCCTCTTCATCTCTAAAAACTTTCCCTAAATCCCAAAGACCGGGCGCTGCATCTCGAACGACGTATTTTGCCAGAACAACAACGTTAGGGTTTGGCGGTGCCTCACGAACGGTTTTCGGTGGGACCGCTGGATTAGGCAGCGTAACAGGTATGTATTTGAACTCGGCGTGAAGTGCGTTGCGCCAGTCCGTTTGGCGAGCCTCTGGCACATTTTCGACGGCTTTGGGATTGGCCCAGCAGGTAGGCAATGAAGCCACTGCAAACATAGT
>PMSP01000065.1 GCA_003168315.1 Opitutaceae bacterium | reverse complement strand
GCGGCATGCGGCGGCGGCTCGACCTGGCGATGACCCTGGTCGGGCGCCCGCCGGTGCTGTTTCTGGACGAGCCGACCAGCGGCGCCGACCCCTTCGCGCGCCGCGAGTTCTGGCAGCGGATCACGGTGCTTGCCGCCGGCGGGGTGACGGTGATCGTGACCACGCATTTCATGGCGGAGGCCGAGTATTGCGACCGGGCGGCGATCCTCGACAACGGCCGGGTGCTGGCCCAGGGCACCCCGGCGGAACTCCGCGCCAGGGCCCCGGCGAAGCCGGGCCACCCCGCCACGATGGAGGACGCCTTCATCGCGATTGTCCTTGAGGCGCGGGCCAAGGAGGCGGGGAAGCCCCGGGAGAATCAGTCATGAACGGCTGGGCGGCAAAGCTGCGGCGGATCCGGGCCCTGACGGTCAAGGAAACGAGGCAGATTCTCCGTGATCCGAGCAGCATCGCGATCGGCGTGGTCTTCCCCCTCATGATGATCCTGCTCTTTGGCTACGGGCTCTCGCTCGACGTCACGCGGGTTTCCGTCGCCGTGATCGACGAGGACGCGTCGTCTGACAGCTCCTCCCTGATCGGGGCCTTCCAGCTTTCGCCCTACTTTAGGGTGACGTTGGTCCATTCGATGGCCGAGGCCAACGCGCTGGTGCGGAGCAGGAAGGTCGACGGGGCGCTGTTGATCCCTTCCGACTTCACCCGGCGCTGGCACCTGGGCGAAGGGGAGATCCAGGTCCTGGTCGATGGCACGGACCCCAACCAGGCGCGCATCATGCAGGGTTACGCCCAGGGTCCGATTGCCCAATGGGGTGCGACCCACGCCGGACCCGGCGCGTCCCCCGCGGCCGGCCCGGTGGTCATCGTTGACCGCCTGTGGTTCAACGAAAGCAACGACAGCCACTATTTCCTTGTCCCGGGCCTGATCGTGCTGGTGATGACCATCATCGGGGCGTTCCTCACCGCGATGGTGATCGCCCGGGAATGGGAGCGGGGGACCCTTGAGGCCCTCTTCGTCACCCCGATGCGGGCGGGGGAGTTCCTCCTGAGCAAGCTCATCCCGTATTTCGGGCTGGGCATGATCGGTTTCCTGCTCTGCCTGGCGGCCGGTGAATTCCTGTTCCATGTCCCGCTTCGCGGCTCCCTCCTGCTGCTCTTCCTGGCCTCGATGGTCTACCTCCTGGTCGCGCTGGGAGTAGGGCTCCTCGTGTCCACCCTGGTCAAGAGCCAGTTCCTCGCCAGCCAGCTGGCGATGACGCTCACCTTCCTGCCGGCGATGATGCTCTCGGGCTTCCTCTACGACCTGCGCAGCATGCCGGTTTTCATCCAGGGGATCACCTACGCGTTGCCGGCGAGGTATGCGGTGACCCTCATGCAGACCATCTATCTCGCGGGCGACGTCCCGGGCGTGATCTGGCCGAACCTGGCGATCCTTGCGGCGATGGGCGCGGCGCTGCTGGCATGGACGCGGATCGCCACCCGCAAGCGGCTCTCCTGAGGCATCCGCATGAGCCCCTCCCTCCTTCGCATCCTGGCCCTTGTCCGCAAGGAATTCCTCGCCGTCCTGAAGGATCCCCGCAGCCGGTTCATCATCTTCCTTCCGCCCATCCTCCAGTGCCTGATCTTCGGCTATGCCGCCAGCTTCGACCTGAACTCCGTGGCCTACGTCGTCCTGGACCAGGACCACAGCACGGCCTCCGCCGACCTCCTCTCCCGCCTGGACGGGTCGGGCATCTTCAAGCGCCAGGCCGACCTGGCCCGCGTCGGGGACATTGCGGCCTGGATCGACAGCAGCCGGGCGATCCTCGCCATCCGGATCGACCAGGATTTTGAGCGCCGGCTCCTCGTCGGCGAAGCCGCGGGGGTCCAGGTGATCGCCGACGGCCGCAATTCCAACACCGCCGGCACCGCCCTCGGGTATTTCGGAATCGTGGTTGACGATTTCAACACCAGCTGGCGGGCCACCCACAATCAGGCGGCGCCGCCGATCAGGATCGTCTCGCGCTCATGGTACAATCCCAACCTCGATTCCCGCTGGAACATGATCCCAAGCCTGGTCGGAACCCTGACGATGATGGGCACCCTCATGCTCACGGCCCTGTCCGTCGCCCGGGAGCGCGAGCAGGGAACGTTTGACCAGCTGCTCGTCACCCCGTTTCGGCCGTCCGAGATCATGGTGGGGAAGGCCGTCCCCAACATGATCATAGGCCTGACCCAGGCGACCACCATCCTGCTGATCGCGCAGTTCTGGTTCAAGATTCCCTTCGTCGGATCCTTTGTGGTCCTCTATGCGGGGCTCGGGCTGTTCCTGATGGCCGCCGTGGGCCTCGGGCTCTTCGTCTCCTCCATAGCCAAGACCATGCAGCAGGCGATGCTCTATGCGTTCCTTCTGGTCATGCCGTTCGCCCTGCTCTCGGGACTGACCACGCCGATCAGCAGCATGCCGGAATTCCTCCAATCCGTCATGGTCATCAATCCGCTTCGGTATGCGCTCGACCTCACCAAGCGGGTCTACCTGGAAGACGCCGGCTTCGCCCAGCTTATCTCCGACTTCCTTCCCCTCACGATCATCGGCCTGGTGACCCTCTCCGGCGCGGCCTGGCTGTTCAGCCGGCGCCTGACCTAGCGCTTTCCCCGCAGGGTGGGGCCGGCAGGGTCCAACAGGCCGCCTGGGGGGCGGCCCGGGGCGACTTGCAGGCACGCGGGCGGCGGACGAATCAATCCACGTGAGGCGCAACAACGGGTTTGCGATCAGGCGCGGGTCTGGCACAACTCGGGCCTTCCGGAACACCGTGGAGCAGATCACCCAGATCCTGGGCCGAGTGGCGGAGGGCGATTCAAAGGCGTCCAATGAGCTCATGTCCCTGGTATACGAGGAATTGAGGCGGATCGCCCGGTCCAAGATGGCCGCGGAGTCCTCGGGCAGCACGCTCCAGGCCACGGCCCTCGTCCATGAGGCATGGCTGAGGCTGGGCGGGGATGACCAGCCCACCTGGGAAAATCGCAGGCATTTCTTTTTTTCGGCGGCGGAGGCCATGAGGCGGATCCTGATCGACAGGGCGCGTCGCCGCGCGGCGGGGCGGCACGGTGGCGGCCAGAAGCGCATCGAACTGGAGGGTGCCGAGATCGCGGGGGGCGACGTGGATGACCAGGTGCTCGCGGTTGACGAGGCCCTCGGGCGGCTGGCGCTCATCGACCCGAAGAAGGCCGAGCTCGTCAGGCTCAGGTATTTTGCCGGCATGCAGCTCAAGGATGCCGCGAAGGTCCTTGGAATCTCGGTCGCCACGGCCACCCGGTCCTGGGCGTATTCGCGCGCATGGCTGATCCGGGAGGTCACTGCCGGCCTGAAATAATCCGGGGAGGGGGCGGGGCAGTTTTTCGGTTTGGTGAGCATTTTGGGCGGCGAATCGCGCTTGTGGGTGTGACGGTCAGTCCAATCCACACACGTAACCCAAATCCAAAATGCCATGAATTCGAATACCCAGTCAGCCCTCCGCGTAGCCCTCATTGGCTTCTCGTTCTTCTTCTCGAGGCACTGCTTCGCCAGCGCCTCCGCCGCCCACTCGGGCGACTCCGCCGCCCAGCAGATGGACCTCACAGGCTCGGTCGCCGTCGAATCGGTCGGCCCCCAGGTCAAGATCGGGTCCTCACCGAAGGATGTCTCCCGGAGCCTCGGGAACCCGTCGCGTGTCCTGGCCGACGGCCGCCAGATCTACTTCCGCGACTTCTGGGTCGACCACAGCGCCGCCCACGGCTCGCTGCTCGTCAGGTACTCGGAAGGCGAGGTCAGCGAACTGCGGGTCGTGACGCCCATGGAGGGCGTCGCCCTCTGCGGTGCGCGCCAGGATTCCGCGAGCTCCGGGCTTATCGCCCGGAAGTAAGCCGGACGGGCTTCTCAAGGGCCCCCCCGGGGCCCTTGAGTCTTACCCGTGACGGCCATCCGGTTTTCAGGGGAATGCCGATTCCGCTCCGGGTATCCGGGATGCGGGTCGGTTTCCATTTCCGCGGAGAAATGCCTTCCCGTGCCGGCATTTCGGCCGCAGGCCCGGGGGACGGCCTCGGGGCCGGCGGGGAGCAAATTGTGGTGCAGCCCGGTTCGGCGCTGCTTGAATCCCCCTTTCGAAGAAGCATGCCGACGGACAGCCCAGCCCCCCCAGGATCTCCGGCATCCGCCGCCGCGCTCAGGAAGAAGCAGGACCTCGCGCTCTCCCTCAGGTACTCCACCTGCGAGGGGATTGTCGCCGTCCCGATAGTCACGATGGCGCTGCCCGCCAGCATGGCGATATCCGCCCTCATCACGAAGGGATTCCCGATGTCGACCCCCTCGATCGGGATCATGGGGTCGCTCCCGTTCGTCGGCAACTTCCTGCAGATCTTCGTCTCGCCCTTCCTCATGCGCTGGCGGGCGCCGAAGGTGGTCACGGTTGCCTCGGCGACGCTCCACTGGGCGAGCTGGGTCGCGTTCGGGATCTTCCTGCCCCGGATCCCCCGGCATTCGCCGGCCCAGGCGAGCCTCTGGATCCTCGGCTGGTTCTTCGTCTCCAGCTGCTTCGGCGCCGTGGCCGGGGTCACCTGGAGCACGTGGATCGAGGAGTGGGTCCCCGCCCGGATCCGGGGGAAGTACTTCGGGCACCGGAACCAGGTGCTCCAGTTTGCGGCCGTCGTCTTCTTGACCCTCTCCGGATGGATCCTGTCGCGGTGGGACTATTCCGTCGGGGCGTTCCAGGCCGTCGTCCTCGGCTCGGTGTTCCTGAGGATATTCTCGCTCCGCATGCAGTGGATCAGCCCGACCCGCCTGTACAGGGCGCCGCCGCCCGAGCCGGATTCCTTCCGCGAGCAGGCGGCGGTCCTCAGGGCCTCCGGATCCTTCCTCGTGTTCGTGGCCTTCGGCGCCGTCTGGAGCTTCGCCGCCAACTGCTTCGGGCCGTTCTACTTCGTCTTCATGTTCGACAAGGTGGGGTTCTCGGCGCTCGACGTCGGGATCGTGACCGCGCTCTCGCAGATCGGGGGCGCCTTCTCGCTGCCCGCCTGGGGCAGGCTCCTCGACCGCTACGGCAACAAGCCGGTCATGGTCGTCTCCCTCATCCTCTGGCAGCTCCCGATGTTCCTCTGGTGCGTCGTCACGCCCTCGAACCGGCTCATGCTCTACGGGCTCTGGACCTGGGCCGGGGCCACCAGCGCGGGCTTCGTCCTCGGCCAGTTCACGTTCGTCCTTCGCCTGATCCCGGTCCACGCGAAGAAGATGGCGATCGGCTTCAACCTGGCCGTATCGTCCCTCGTCGCGGCGGTCGCCCCGGTCCTCGGGGGATGGGCGCTCTCCCACGCGCCGGCGGGATGGAGCTCCCTCGACGCCTACCACGCCTCCTTCGTCGTCCAGCCGGTCATCGCGCTCCTGGGGGCGTTCCTCCTCCTGCGGGTGACCGAGCCCGCCGCGAGCCCCTTCTCGACCGTCGTCGGGGCCATGCGGAATATTCGAACACTGGGCGGGGTGCTGGGTCTCAGTTTCCTTGTGAACTACGTCTTCGTGGAGAAGGCATCCCGGAAGGACCGCCGATAAACCCCGCCTGCGCCGCAACCTTTGCCCCCCCGGGCGCGTCTCGACATTATGATGCCAATCCCCAATCCTCTGCCCGTCATGAGCATACCCCAAGATTCAAGGCGCCGTGGTTTCACGCTGATCGAGGTCCTGATCGTCATTTCCATCATTGTCCTCATGGCCGGCCTCACCATTTCGAAGATGACCAATATCTTCAGCGGGTCGCAGGTCGACATCGCGAAGCTCTTCGTCACCCAGACCATGAAGACGCCCCTCTTCGCCTACCGGATCAACATGGGCGGCTACCCGTCGACGGAGGAGGGCCTGCAGGCGCTCATCACGGCGCCGGCCAGCAAGGCCGACCGCTGGCGCGGCCCCTACGTGGAGGGAAACTCGATTCCCCTGGATCCCTGGCAGGAGCCGTACCTCTACCGCTACCCGGGCGTCCACAACAAGGACGGCTATGACCTCTGGTCGAAGGGGCCCGACAAGACGGATGGAGCCGTTGACAACATCGGAAACTGGTGAGCCGGGCGGATTCACGCTGGTCGAGATTCTGCTGGCGCTGGCGCTCATCGGGCTCCTCAGCTGGATCTTCGTCGGCGAATCCACCGCGCTCCTGAGCGACAGGGGAACCTCCCCGGACGAGCAGTTCTGGAAGGCCTGCGGCGCGGCGCGCAAGGAGGCGCTGGAGGACCAGAAGACGGTGCTCCTCTCCTACGACCCCAAGGTGAAGGCCTTCGTCCTCAACGACGGCTCGCAGCAGAAGACGCTTGCCGTCACCGGCCCGGAGGACCTCGTGATCGACTTCCACCCGGTCCTGTCGGACTCGAGCTCGTCGGTCCTGATAGGCGGCGTCCTCGTGGAGACGGAGCCCCTCGCCGCGGCGTCCTTCTACTCCGACGGGACCTGCACCGACTTCCGGGCCCAGGTGAGGACGGGCGCGGGCGCCCACGTCCTCTCGGTGGACCCGTGGACCTGCGCCCCGGTCATATCCAAGTCCGATGCGCAGTAGGGCCTTCACGCTGATCGAGGTCCTGGTGGCCCTGATGATCTTCGGCCTGACGGCCGTCGTCATGGGGGGCGCCTACCTGAACGTCCTCAACAGCTACGAGGTCGCCCAGCGCTCGAACGTGAGCGACGGGGAGGTCTCGTTCGCGCGCTCCCAGCTGCTCACGCAGTCGGACCTCCCGACGGCGCAGGCCGGCGCCGAGTTCGACGACGGCGACAGCCACGTGAAGTGGACGGCCGAGATCGACCCCGCGGACACGACCGACCTCTTCACGGTCGTCTTCACCTGCACGATCACGAGCCCGAAGACCGTCGAGCCGAAGACGGTCGTCGAGAACTTCATGCTTCTGCGGCCGACCTGGTCGGACCCGTCGGCCCGGAGCACGCTCAGGCAGAACGCGGCGAGCCGGATCGCGCTCGCCCAGGGAAAGCAGGCCCAATGAGGAGGCGCGGCTTCACGATCATCGAGGTCGTCATGGCGATGGCCCTCGTCGGGCTGGTCCTCGTCGCCCTCAACACCTTCATCTTCTCCATGAGCGAGCTCTGGGGGAGGAACACGGACGTGCGGCTGTTCGACCAGCATGTCCGCGCGGTGACCCGCTTCCTCCAGCGTGAGATGGTGCGGGCCACCCTCCCGCCGGCTGCCGCCGTCAACTCGACGCCGGTCGGGGTCCAGCAGGTCACCCCGGCGGACGGGACCCAGGTGAACCTGGTCACGTTCATGGAGCTCTCGGGGAGCCGGATCCTCACCTGGCCCGGGACCCCGCTGCCGGAGGTCTTCTGCTCCCTGCAGGTCAAGCGGGACAAGGGGCTCTACATGCTCTGGCACTCGGACCTCGAGAACCACTTCACCGACGATCCCCCGAGGGAGACGCTCGTGTCCCCGTTCGTGACCGCGCTGTCCTACGACTACTTCGACACCGACTTCAACAAATGGACGACCGAGACCGCGATCCGCAACGACACGAGCGGCAACCCGCTGCCCCCGCAGCGGCTCCGGGTGACGTTCACCTACAACAAGCTAACGCGGGATGCGATCGTCGTCATCCCGGCGACGATCCAGGGGCTCCCCAACCCGTGGTGACACCCCTGATGCGCACATACCCAGCGGCTCCCCTCCGCTCATCGGTCATCATCCTCGTCCTCATTTCCCTCCTCTTCACGGCGGCGGCCCTGACGGCGTTCATCGAGAAGGCCGGCAACGACCTCCTGGTCGAGGTCCGGCAGGCCGACTCGAGGCGCCTGCGCCAGGAGGCGTTTTCCGCGCTCGAGGTGACGCTGGCCGTCCTCGAGGACTTCCGCCAGGCGGACAGCGGGCTCCATGCGACGAACGAGGGCTGGGCCGATCCCCTGGGCTGGGCCGGGTGGACGCCGTCAGAGGGGCGGACGGTGGACGTCGCCTTCCAGGACGAGAGCGGGAAGATCCCGCTCCGGAGGGCCGACCTGACCACCCTGACGAACCTCTTCGAGTTCTGGCAGATGGCGCCCGCCGACGCCGAGAAGCTCGCCGACGCCATCGAGGGCTGGATGCAGAACGGCTACGTCTATGCCACCGCCCTCACGACCGACTACCAGGACGCCGACATCCCGTACGCCGAGCCCGAGAGGCCGATGCGCTCCTTCGCCGAGCTCGCGGCGATCGACGTCGCGAAGGAGGCGTTCTTTGACGAGAACGGGCTCCCGAACGAGAACTACTGGAGGTTCGTGAACGACGTCTCGGTCTTCAACTTCCCGCAGCCGAACGTGAACGGCGCGAACGTGGACGTGATGGCCGCGGCCGGCCAGTACACGGAGGCCCAGGCGCAGCACATCGCGGACTTCCTCGCCGGGAACGGCCAGTTCGCGCAGCAGGGGCAGAACTGGTTCCAGAGCGCGTCGACGCTCACGACCGTCGCCGGGGTGGGTGGGAACGCCAACGCCTTTGGGACCACGATCACGGCCCTTAGGATCACGATCACGGTCCACGACGGGCGCTCCCAGTACAGGCTCTCGGCCATCGTCTCGCCCCAGGGCGGCGCGACCCTCAACCAAACGAACGCGACAAACGCAACCTCGGCGGCCGCCACAGCGTCTGCCAGCACGACGGCCACGTCACCCCTCACGAATTCAACCCAGCCATCCTCAACGGCTAGCGGAACCGCCGCGGCGGCGGCGGCCTCGCAAAGCATCAATTATCCCTTTACGCTCCTTCAAATGCTCGAAGATGATGAGATTCCGCAATCGCCTCCCCCAGTCGTGCCCCCCTCCTGACCATGTGCGCCTCGCCCCTTAGATTCCTGCGGGGAGGGCCCCCGGCCCCCAGGGTGGCGCTCCTGCCGGACGCCGTCTTCTTCTCGCGGGCAGTTTCAGTCCCGGCGGGGGCGTCGCGGGAGGACGTGGTCTCGCAGGTCGGCCTGGCCCTCGAGTCCCTCTCCCCGTTCCCGCTGGCGCAGCTGTATTTTGGCTACTACTGGCCTGCCGGCGCCGACCGGGCGCTCGCCTACGCCTGCTACCGCCGGCGCTTCACGGTCGAGCAGCTGGCCGAGTGGAACGGGGCCGAGCATGTCCTGCCGGCGTTCGCGGCGCTCCTCGGGTGCGGGCCGCCTCCCGCGACGACGGTCGTCCTTTCGGCCCCCGACGGGCTCACCGCCGTGCGCTGGGACAAGGGCCCCGTGCCCTCCCTCGTCCTCCACCAGTCGCTCGCCCCGGACGCGACCGAGGACGACCGCGGCCAGGCGAGGGCCAAGCTCGTCAAGTCCGCCGGGGGATCGGTCAAGGTGGTCGACGTCCCGTGGCCGCCGGTGCCCCGGGCGGGCGGGAGCGACAACGAGCTCGTCTTCGAGGCGGGAGCCCTCCGCTCGGCGCTCCCGCTCGCCGTCGCGGCCGCCCTGGACGTCCGCGACAAGGCGGACCTGGACACCCTTTCCCGCGCGCGGAGCCGCGGCATCCTCCTCTGGCGGGTGGCGATGGGCGCCGTCGCGGCCTGCCTCCTCTTCGCACTGGCCGAGGCCGCCCTCTTCGGCGCCGGGTTCTGGCAGAAGGCGCGGCTGGCGAAGATCGCCGCCCAGCGGCCGACCGTGAACCGCATCATGGAGGAGCAGGAGCTCGCCTTGAGGATCGACCAGCTCTCGACCGAGCGGCTCCTGCCGCTCGAGATGATCTCGGCCGCGTCGCCCGAGGTCGCGCTGCCCAGGAACCCGACCGCGATCCAGTTCATCCGGGCGACGACCAGCGCCCAGAACACGATCCAGATCGAGGCGCAGACGACGAACGCCGGCGAGATCGCCGGCTACAAGACCGCGCTCGAGCAAACGCCCGGCGTCCAGAAGGTCGAGATCCAGGGCCAGCG
>PMSP01000180.1 GCA_003168315.1 Opitutaceae bacterium | reverse complement strand
CCCGGGCGGCAGCGTCAGCAGCGCATAGCCCTCGCGGGTCCGCGCGAGCAGCTCGCCGCCCAGGCGCTCAAAGTCGGGCACGATCACGAGCTCCCCGACGCGCTCGTAGAGATGGGCCCCCGAAAGCTGCCGCTTGTTGTCGGCGATCGTGTAGTTGAGGCCGATCGTGTAGCTGATCCCGGACACGGCCGTCGCCGGCGCCGACACGGAATTGATCTCGAGCGGCAGCAGGGGGGACTCGACGAGCGTCTTCCTTAGCTCCTCGGGAAGGCCGCCCGGGGCCGGCACGCTTGGCGCGCCGGACTCCGGGACCGGCTCGGCCGGGCGGCTGGCGTCGATCGCCACCCGGTGGTAACCGGCCTTCAGGAGCCGGATCACGTCGGCCCGGTCGCGCATGTCCTGGTAGGGGTTGAACGCCGGGCCCGGCCTGCGGAAATGCAGCGTCAGGTAGGTGTACAGCGGGATGAAGATGAGGATCGAGAGGACGATCCATTTCATCGGCCAGGGTTTGCGGTCCTTGCGGGGATCGGGCATGCGGGCTTAAAGCCCAAAACGGCCGCGACCAATTGGCAACGAACGTTTTCGTGTGTTGCCATCCTCACCGCCCCTTTCTTGGCTGTCCCCCCTCAATGAAATTTTGGTCGCGCTACTTCATCCCCACGCTCAAGGAAAGCCCGTCCGACGCCGAGATCGCCTCGCACAAGCTCCTCATAAGGGCGGGGCTTGTCCGGAAGCTGGGCGGAGGCGTCTACACCTTCCTTCCCCTGGGCCTTCGGGTCATGCAGAAGATATCGAGAATCTGCCGCGAGGAGATGGAGCGCGCCGGCGCGATCGAGCTCTCGATGCCGCACATCCACCCGGCGGAGTTCTGGGCGGACGGCCCGCGCTGGGGACCGGTCCGGGAGATCATGTTCAGGGCGGACAGCGCCGGCGACGGCAGGCGCGCGCCGAGGGAGCCGGAGTTCGTCCTCGGCCCGACCCACGAGGAGGTCATCACGCCGCTGATCAAGTCCGAGATCACGAGCTACCGCGACCTCCCGAAGAACTTCTTCCAGATCGGCACCAAGTTCCGCAACGAGATCCGGCCCCGCTACGGGCTGATGAGGGCCCGGGAATTCGTCATGATGGACGCCTACTCATTCGACGCGGACGACGAGGGCGCGGTCCGCAGCTACATGGCGATGAAGGCGGCCTACGAGTCCTTCTTCCGGCGGATAGGGACAAACGCCATCTGCGTCGAGGCCGACACCGGGGTGATGGGGGGCAGCTTCTCCCACGAGTTCATGGTGCCGGCCGAGGTCGGGGACAACGACCTCTTCTACAACGAGGAGAGCGGCTACGCGGCCAACAGGGAGAAGGCGCGCAGCTCCCTGGTCCCGGAAGGCCACGCGGACGCGGCGCCGGCGGGCGCCCCCGAGGAGTTCCCGACGCCCGGGGTCGTCACGATCGCGGCCCTCGAGGCGCAGCCGCACGGCGTTCCCGCCGACAGGCAGTTCAAGACGCTGATCTTCATAGGCGACGGCATGCCGTTCGCCGTCATCCTGCGGGGCTCGGACGAGCTCGAGGAGGCGAAGCTCGGCTCGCTCGGCTTCACGCTCACCAGGCCGGCGACCGCCGAGGAGATCGAGCCCGTCATGGGGGCCAGGCCCGGGAGCCTCGGCGCCGTCCGGGGGACGATCAGGAACCCGGCCGGCCTCGCCGGGGTCTTCGCCGACCACGCGGTCCGGCTCGTCGGCAACGGCACGACCGGCGCGAACAGGGACGGCTTCCACCTGCGCAACGTGAACGTAACGCGCGACCTCGAGATCACGAGGTTCGGGGACTTCCGCCGCATCCAGGCGGGCGAGCCGGACCCGCTGGGCGGCAGGCCGCTCAAGGTGCGCCGGGGCATCGAGGTGGGCCACATCTTCAAGCTCGGGACCAAGTACTCCGAGAGGCTCGACGCCGGCTACACGGACGACAAGAAGGAGAGGCACCTCTTCGTCATGGGCAGCTACGGCATCGGCTTAAGCCGCACCCTCCAGGCCGTCATCGAGGAGAGCCACGACAAGGACGGCATCGTCTGGCCGTGGGCGATCGCTCCCTTCCAGGTCCTTGTGTGCTTGCTGGACCCGCAGGACACGGAGGCCACGGTCATCGCGGGCAGGCTCGCGGCCGCGGCGGGTCGCGCCGGGGCGGACGTCCTCGTCGACGACCGCGCGGAGAGGCCCGGCGTCAAGTTCAAGGACGCCGACCTGATCGGGATTCCGCTGCGGATCACGGTGGGCGGCCGGGGGATCAAGGAGGGCGTCGTAGAAATGAAGTGGCGCAACGCCCCGGAAACGCTCAAGATACCGCTTGATGAATCGGAAGCCAGGGTTGAAGCGGCCGTCCGCGAGAAGGCCTGAACAGGGTCCGCATGGCCCGGATTTCCGTGCCTGACCCGAGCTCCCACACCCGCACGGAAACCCGTGCGTCCCCGGAGCTTCAGTTGGAGGCCGCCTGGCGGGTCGTCGTCCTGAACGACCCCGTCAACCTGATGTCGTACGTCGTCATGGTGTTCAAGAAGGTGCTGGGCTTCGACGAGACGAGGGCGCGCAAGCACATGCTGGAGGTCCATGAGCAGGGCCGCTCCGTCGTGTGGACCGGCCTCAGGGAGACCGCCGAGGCCCATGTCTTCACGCTCCAGCAGTGGCACCTCACGGCGGTCCTCGAACCCGATGAAAAGCAAGCGCGTTGAGGTCAAGCTGAGCCTGCCGGTGGTCGCGCCGCTCCTGGACGTCATCCGGGAGCTGTCATTCGAGCTGGAGAAGATCCTCGCCGCGCCCCAGGCGTTGCACGACCTCGACCAGGAGTTCCGCGGGGCGTGGATCGGCGAGCTCCTGGAGGGGCAGAACGACGACCTGCGCGCCCTCCTCTCGCTCTTTGACGGCGAGTTCTTCACCGAAGGCGTCGTCGCCTTCGACGAGACCAACGCCGAGCCGATCGTGCGCGCCTGCACGGCCTTCCGGCTGCAGCTGCGCGAGCGGCTGAGCCGCTATTTCCGCAAAAAGAAGGGCGTTGAGAAATGACCTGCACCGAATTTCTCGCTCTGCTCGACGACCTGATTGACGATGAGGTAACCGCGGAGACACGCGCCGAACTGCAGAAGCACCTGCACGGCTGCGACCACTGCGAGGTCACGCTCTCCACCACCCGCAAGACGATCGAGATTTACCGCTCGCACGAGATCTACGATCTCCCTCCCGGCCTGCGCGAGCGCCTGCACGCAGCCATCATGGCGCGCTGCAAAAAGGGCTGCTGACGCCGCTTCGCTGGGCT
>PMSP01000283.1 GCA_003168315.1 Opitutaceae bacterium | reverse complement strand
AGATCCTCTCCCACGTCGGCGAGACCTACCGCCTGATCCGCAACACGCTTCGCTTCCAGCTGGCCAACCTCTTTGATTTCGAGCCCGGGCGGGACGGCGTCGCCCCCGGGAAGATGGACCCGCTCGACCGCTGGGCCCTCCGGCAGGCGGCCGACCTCGTGCGCTCGTGCGAGTCGGCCTATGACGCCTACGAGTTCCACCGGGTCTACCAGCTATGCAACCAGTTCTGCTCGGTCACGCTCTCGGCGACCTACCAC
Source organism: Opitutaceae bacterium (assembly GCA_003168315.1). Classification (GTDB taxonomy): domain Bacteria; phylum Verrucomicrobiota; class Verrucomicrobiia; order Opitutales; family Opitutaceae; genus Palsa-1447. The sequence goes on along the minus strand of PMSP01000283.1, from coordinate 2,560 downwards.
GACATCCTGAAGGACCGGCTGTACACGCTCGGGACCGCGAGCTCGCTCCGCCGCTCGTCCCAGTCCGCGATCCACGGGATCTTCGGCGTGCTGGTCCGGATACTGGCCCCAGTGATCCCCTTCACGACCGACGAGGCCTGGTCCTTCGGCGGCGCCCGGATCGAGTTCGGCGAGGGCTCGGTCCACACGGAGGACTGGCCGGCGGCGCCCTCCCCGCCGAGCGAGGGCGATGCCGGGGACCCGTTCGCCTCCCTCCTCAAGATGCGCGCGCGCGTGAATGAGGCGATTGAGCCCCTCCGGGCGGCGGGCCGCGTCGGCAAGTCCCTTGACGCCGCCGTCACCCTCGAGGTTCCCGACAACGACCCCCTCAGGGCGGCGATCGAGGCGAACCTCGCCTCCCTGCCCGAGATTTTCATCGTTTCCGACGTAAAGGTGTCGCCCGTTTCCGAACCCGGGGCATCTTTCGGTGTCAAAGTGCGGCCATGCTCGGAGCTTGGCCACGTGCGCTGTCCGCGCTGCTGGCGGTGGGTGCCCTCACTCGTGGCGACGCCCATCGCCGAGGTCTGCCCCCGCTGCGCCGAGGCCTTGAAATCCTGACACTCTAGCTTAAGGAAATCCCCCCCAAGACTCCCATGGATAAGACAAAAAAAACCAAACCGTCCAAAAAGAAGTTGCCCAAGCCTGAGACGCGGAAGGTGGCCCCCCCCAAGGCCCCCGCACCCGCGCCGGTGACGGGCAAGCGTCCCACCATGGAAAAACCATCCAAGAAAACCGCACTGCGCGACAGCATCCTTGCCCGGAAGGCGCCCGCGAAGCCGATCGCCTTCAGCCTCGACGAGGTCCGCGCCATCGCGAAAACCGTGACCGCAAAGGCCGAGTCGACCGCCAAGTCCGCCAAGGTTGCGGCTAAGCCGTCCGCGGCCCTGAGCGCGGCGCTGGAAAAGCCGGTCAAGCCGAACCACATCAAGGCCGCCTCCCTGTCCGACATCCTCGGGTTCAACCCGAAGCGCACAAAGGCCGCGGACGTGATCGAGGAGAAGGGCGTGCCCGAGAAGTACAAGCGCTACCACAAGCTGCTGGTCGACCTGCGCAAGCACCTGACGGAGGGGATCGAGCGCCACTCCGAGGAGACGCTCAAGCGCTCCGTGAAGGATGACGCCGGCGACCTCTCCTCCTACGGCCAGCACATGGCCGACGCGGGCACCGACACCTTCGACCGCGACTTCGCCCTCAGCCTCGTCTCGAACGAGCAGGAGGCCCTCTCGGAGATCGAGGCCGCCATCAAGCGGATCCGCGACGGCACCTATGGTATCTGCGAGATCACCGCGAAGCCGATCTCCAAGGAGCGCCTCCTCGCCGTCCCGTTCACACGCTATTCCGCCGAGGCCCAGAAGCAGATCGAGCGCAACCGCCACCATTCGCGGACCCAGGCCGGGCTGTTCGGCGAGGCCGGCGAGGAGGGCGGCGCGATACCCCAGGAAGACTCCGGCGACGAATGACCCAGTCGGTCGACCCGGGGCTGTCGCTCAGCTGGCGCTTCCTCAAGTACTGGAGGCTCCTCGCGATCGCGGCCGCCGTCCTGGCGGCAGACCAGGCCTCAAAGGCCTGGATCGCCGCGCGCCTCCCCTTCAACACCTATGGGGAGCCCGGAGGTGCGATACCCGTCGTGCGGGGGTTCTTCTACATCGTCCATGTCGGCAACACGGGCGCGGCCTGGAGCATGTTCTCGGGCAGGAGCTTCATCCTGGGGGCCCTCGCCGCCGGCACGCTCGTGGCGATTTTCCTCGGCAGGAAGGCGCTCGGCCTCTCGGTGCCCTTCGTCCAGGCCTGCTTCGGGCTCATCTGCGGGGGGATCACCGGAAACCTCGCGGACCGGCTGACGCGCGGCCACGTCGTCGACTTCCTCGACTTCCATTTCGGATCGTACGTCTACCCGACCTTCAACGTCGCCGACTCGGCGATCTGCGTCGGCGCCGCCCTTTATGTGCTGGCGTCGCTACGGCCGGCCAGGGTCGCGACCTAGGTGTGATGTTTCAGGAGGTTGTCCGCATCTAGCGGCCATGCGAGGGCTTGGCCTTTCGACGAGAGGCATCCCCATGCTCCCGATGCCTTGGCGGTCAACCCTCGTCCGCGTTTCCGCGGCAATCGATTCCGCCATTTTTTGGTGATTGCGGGACCCGGCCGAATCCAAGATTCAATGTCAAAGGAGCCGTTCCAAAGCACCCAATGAACAGACGCACCTTTGTGTCCTCCCTAGCCGCGGCCGGAGCCGTGATCGCCACGGGCTCGCGACTACTTGCTGACGAGTCGAAGCCGCGTGCCAGAGTCGGAATCATCGGCTGTGGATGGTACGGGGGCGTGAACCTTGAGGCGTTCAGGCGCAACGTGGATTTGAACGTGGTCTCGCTTTGCGATGTCAACGAGGTCTCCATCCAAAAGACACTTCAGGCCATCTCCAGATTCCAGGCGACGGCGCCACGGACATTCGTTGACTACCGCGAGATGCTCGATGCCGGCGGCCACGACGTCGTCATTGTGGCCACGCCCGACCACTGGCATG
>PMSP01000212.1 GCA_003168315.1 Opitutaceae bacterium | reverse complement strand
ACCGGCGTCACCTCGATCTTGACGAACTTGGCCTTCTTCAGGAACTGGTCCAGGGCGCTTTCCTTGAATCCGAGCCACAGGTCCGCATAGAGCTCGCGCGCCTTCTCGAATTCGTGCTCGGCGAGCTCGAGTATCAGGATCTGGCCCCCGGGCCTCAGGATCCGGTACGCCTCCTCGACGGCGCGCTGGGGGTGCCTTGCGTGGTGGAGGGCCTGGCTGAGGATGGCAAGGTCGACAGATTCGTCGGGAAGGGGGATCTGCTCGATGTCGCCCAGCTTGTAGGTGAGGTTCGTGAGGTCGTTCTTCCTCGCGAGCTCCGTGCCGACCTCAACCATCCGGGGCGAGTTGTCGATGCACCAGACCTGCTTCGCGTTCCGGGCGAGGAGCTGCGAGATCAGTCCCTCCCCGGCCCCGAGGTCGGCGACGACGACCTGCGGGACGAGCCTGAGCGCCAGCCGGCCAATCGCCTCCCAGGAGCGGCCCGGGCAGTGGTTGCGCCCGAGGCGGCCGGCGATCAGGTTGAAGTACTGCTCCGAGACGCGGCGGCGCTTCACGAGGACCCTGTCCAGGTGGCGCCCGTCCTCCTCGATGACGTCCAGCCCGGCGACGCTCTCGACGGCGGCCCTGAGGAGCGAAAGCTGGCCGGCGGGAAGGCCGGGGCGCAGCGAGTAGAAGGCCTTCTTGCCGTCACGCCGGTCCACCACGAGGCTTGCCTGGCGCAGGAGCGCCAGCTGCGACGAGATGCGCGACTGGCCCATCCCGAGGATCTCCTGGAGCTCCGCGACCGAAAGCTCCTCCCGCATGACGAGCGCGATGAGGCGCAGGCGGGTGGGGTCGGAAAGGATCTTAAGCGTGTCCCAGGAGGTATTCACGTCCGGGCCAAGGGTGCGGTATCCGGGCCCCAAGGCAACGCCGTAACCCTCGCCCGGCGCCCGCTCAGGCGTAGCGGGAGATGCTGACGATCGAGTAGGAGTCCTCCGCGGCGCCGGTCTTCACCTTGATGGAATCGCCCTTCCTCTTGCCGATGAGGGCCGCGCCGAGGGGCGTCTTGTAGGAGATGACATGGTGCTCGGGATCGCCGTCCCAGACACCGAGGATCGTGTAGCGGGTCGTGGCGCCGTCCGGGATCTTGACCTCGACGATGCTGCCCACGCTGACCTGCTCTGCGGTGGCGTCCTTGAAATCGGTTATGCGGGCGCGGGCGAGCTCGCGCTCGAGCTGGCCCTTGTGGGCCATCAGGACCTGCTGGTCCTGCTTCGCCATCTTGTACTCGGAGTTCTCGCGAAGGTCGCCGTGCTCGCGGGCAGCGGCGATCGCCTTGGAGTTCTCCGGGATCTTCTTCGAGACGATGGACTCGTACTCCTCGCGCTTGCGCTCGAAGCTCTGGCGGGACACGAGGAGCTGCTCCTCCTTGCCCTCCGCGTCGGCCGCCACGAGGGACTGGATGTTCGGGAAGATCTTGATGAACCGGGCGAGGAGCGACTTCTTCGTCAGTTCCTCGAATCCCTGGTTGAGGAGGAGGGTGTTGGCCAGGTCGCGGGCCGTCTCCGGGTCCGCCGTCGAGAGGAGGTCGGCGATCAGCTCGGTGTCGTCGCTCAGGATGTCGCCCAAGGGTATCCTCCGCGCGCTGGCGGCCTGCAGGGCCTCGTAGTCGATGGCGAAGAATATGGCGCTCAGGAGGCGAGGCGTGATCAGGTCATTCAGGAGCTTGGCGAACTTCTTCGAGTGCCTGTTCTTCACTATCCAGAGGAGGACGGGGGCCCGGAGGTTCTGCTCGGTCTGCCAGCGCTTGAGGGTGGCGGCGAGGTCCTCGGAATAGCCATTCTCGACCAGGAAGTTGATGCACTCGGTCGTGAACTTCCCCTGGGAGACCTTGAGGAGGCTGAACACGATGTCCCGGCACTCGATCGGGTGCGTCTCCTTGATCAGCTCCAGGAAATCGCTCTGGAACTGGACGGGGATCTTCTCGGCGATGGCCGGCAGGTCGCGCAGGTTGGCGACCAGCGAGGCCTGCGAGGGCTCGAAGGTCGTCGGGTCGACGCCCGCCACCTTGGCGATGCGGTCGCGGACGGCCGCCCCGTAGAGGCGCTCGGCGGAGTCGATCTGGTTGCTGTCCTTGACGGCGTCGGCGACGCCCTTGAGGACCTCGGTCAGGTTCGCCTGCGCGGCCTTGTGGGCCGAGGCGCTGGCGAAGTCCTCGGCGAGGGAGATCCTGCGGCGCGCGGAGCGGGTGGAATTGAACTGGTCGAATATCTCGTCCTCGGCCGAGACGGGTGTCTCCCGCAGGACGTAGCACTCGGTCTTCTTCTCCGGGACCGAGACCCGGGGGTCCTTGGCGACGGCCTTGCGGGCGTCGGCCCACCATTTCTTGAACTTCTCCTCGCCGACCACCTGGGCCAGCGTGATCTCAAGGTCGATGGCGGTCGTGGCCTTGTTGGGATAGGATTCCAGGGCCTCGACGATCAGCTGGGCCGGGTTGTCGGCGATCAGCTCCAGGATCTTCTTCGGCTCGGTCTCCTTGCGCACCAGGAGATGGTTGTCCGGCAGGACCTCCATGGTCCCGACGCAGAATGCGGGGTCCATGGCGTGGGACTTCTTGCCCTTGAAGTCGATCAGCAGGCGCAGGGTGGTGTCGTCAAAGCTCTTGATCTGCCCAAAGCCCCAGCTCCTGTGGACCACGTATGCGCCTGGCTTCATAGCCTCAAGCTTGGACTTGGAGGCCTTTAGGGCGGGATTTTTGGCTAGGAGCGCGGAAACGGCTTCGGAATTCATAGTTGCNNTGCCCGCCGTGCGTCTTACCGCCCGGTGGCTCGACCTCCGGGAGCGCATAGACCTGCTGATGGAGGCCCTTCCCCCCAGCATGGAGGGCACCGAACGAGGCCGCTGCCAGCACCTTGTATTCGGGGTCGTGAGGCACTTTGGCCGGCTGGAGACGATTCTTGGCCAGCTGGTGGCCCACCCCCCGCGCTTCGTCACCCGGGCGATCCTCTATCTCGCCGGATTCGAGCTGATCGAGGCGGCGGC
>PMSP01000281.1 GCA_003168315.1 Opitutaceae bacterium | reverse complement strand
TCCTCGGCGGCGAGCACCGCCCGGGCCCCGCGGGGATGGTCTCGGGAATCCACTGGACCTTCCTCGTCCTGGGAGCGATGACGATAGCGTCCTCCCTCGTCTTCGCCCAGCTGAAGCCCGGCGACGGCGCGGCCATCAGCCTCCACAAGGTGCTCTAAGTGCATCCAGAAACACGAAACCAAGGCCTGTTCGGCTCCGAGCGGGCCCGGAGGATGTTCTGGCTCTGCGGGGCGCTCCTCCTCGTGTCGGCCCTCGCGCTCAACATGAGGGTGCTTGGCTTTGGGTTCCTCTACCTGAGGGACGACGACGTCAACGTGACCCTGAACCCGCACATGGGCGGCCTGGACGCCGAGCGCCTGAGGTGGATGTTCACGGACTGGAGCTACGTCCGCAGGTACATCCCCCTCGGCTGGCTCAACTTCTCAGCGACCTATGAGTTCGCAGGGCTGAATCCCCTGCCCTACCACGCGGTCGCCCTCGGCCTCTACCTCGCCAACACGGCCCTCGTCTTCACCCTCGTCCTCCAGTCACTCCGGCTGTTTGTCCCGCGCCGATCCGACGGCCTTTCGGCCTGGGACGTGGGGGCCGCCGCGCTCGCCGCGGGATGGTGGGCCTTCCATCCCTTCCGGGTCGAGACGACGGCGTGGGTCTCGGGCAACCTCTACGGCCAGGCTATGGCGTTCCTACTCGCCTCGCTGATCGCCTACCTGCGGACCTATGCCGCGGCCGGCGGCCGCCGGCTCCTCTGGCTCTGGGTCGCCGGCCTGTCCTACGCGGCCTCGCTCCTCACCTACCCCGTTGCCCTGGGCGCGCCCCTTATCCTCGTCGGCCTGGACTGGCTGCGCTCGCGCGAGGTCCCGAAGCCCGCCTTCCGGCGGCTCCTTCTGGAGAAGGCCGTCTTTCTCGTCCCCCTGGCGGCGGTCCTCGCCGTCACCGTCGCCGCCCGCTTCGGCAACACCGAGGTCTTCGGCGCCGTGCCCGGGATGCGCGAGCTTCCCCTGGCGAGCCGGGTCGCCCAGTCGGCCTACGTCTCGGCCTACTACGTGTGGAAGCCCTGGTGGCCGACCGGCCTGTCCCCCCTCTACGACACCCTGGTCGGCTTCAACCCCTGGGGAGTCCCGTTCGTCCTCAGCATGGCCGCGGTCGCGGCGATGTCGCTCTTCGCGCTCGCTTCCTTCAGGAGGCACCCTGCCGTCCCCGTCGTGTGGTTCGGGTACCTGGCGTCCGCCGCGCCCTTCTTCGGCCTTACCGAGAAGCCTCACATGGCGAGCGACCGCTACGGCTACTTCCTGACGGTCATCATGGCGGCGGTCCTCGCGGCCGGCCTCGCGCGGATCCCGCGCGCGCGCGCGCGCGCCTGGGCGGCAGCCGCCTCGCTCGCCCTCATCTGCGTCCTCGGGCGGCTCACCTTCCGGCAGCTGGATGTCTGGTCGGACGACCGCCTCCAGCACGCCTATGTGGCCGCGCACCTCACCAACGCCGAGCTCCTGGACGACTTCAACAGCAGGCTGCAGATCCTCGAGTTCCTCCGCGGGAACGAGAGGGAGGCGTCGGAGGCCGTCGCCGCCCGCCTCGGCCGGGACCCGAATGGCCAGGGATTCCGGAAGGCGGCCGCGATCATCGCGGACAAGGCGCGCCTCAGCGCCTACTACGGCCCGGTGAGCTATCTGGCGATCCTGCAGGACCAGATGGCGCTCAGGTTCGCCCGGGCCGGGGAGGTCCGCGAGGCGGACGACCACTTCGAGGACGCGGTCCGCCTGGACGAGCGGTTCTACCAGGCGTCCTTTGACCGGTCCCTCATACTTCTCAGGCTCGGGCGGACCCGGGACGCGCTGAGCAGCTACCTTGCGGCCGAGCGCTGGGCCTCGCCGGCGCTGCCTGCCGCCCAGCGCCATGCGTTCCTCGAGCGCCTCGAGGGCGCAGCCGCGGCCGAGGGAAGACCCGACCTGGCCGCAGCCGCCCGGGCGGCGCTCTCGCGCTGAGGTTTTGGGCTTTGCCCCGGCGCCCAGGCGCGCCACCATCTCCCCGATGGAACGAGCCCAAGCCCCGACGGCCGAACCCGCATTTGACGCGGGCGGCATCGGCGGGCACCCGAGGGGCCTGATGACGCTCTACTTCACGGAGATGTGGGAGCGTTTCAGCTACTACGGGATGAGGTCCTTCCTCGTCGTGTTCATGGTGGCGAGTGTCGCCGACGGGGGGCTCGGGCTCGACGTCAGGACAAGCACACTCATCTAGGGCACCTACACGATGTGCGTGTACCTGCTCTCCATCCCCGGCGGGTTCATCGCCGACAACTTCCTCGGGGCGCGGCGCTCCGTCCTCTGCGGCGGAATCGTGATCGCCCTCGGGCACTTCGTCCTGGCAGTCCCCTCGGTGCAGACTTTTTTCGCCGGCCTCGCCCTGGTCGTCGTCGGGACCGGGATGCTCAAGCCCAACATCAGCGCCATGGTCGGCGGCCTGTACGTGAGCGGCGACCAGCGCCGCGACGCGGGGTTCTCGATCTTCTACATGGGGATCAACCTGGGCGCGCTCCTCGCGCCCCTCGTCTGCGGGTTTCTTGCGCAGCACGTCCTGTTCAAGGCCTGGCTCGCCGCGCACGGCTTCGATCCGGCCCGCAGCTGGCACTGGGGCTTTGCGGCGGCGGGGGTCGGGATGACGCTAGGGTTGGCGCAGTACGTCCTCGGCGGCCGCAGGCTCGCCCACGTCGGCAACGCCCCCGCCTCGCGGGTGCGCCCGTGGATAGTGCTCTCTCTCATCCTCGGGGGGACCGCCGCGCTCCTCGGTCTCGTCATGCTGTCCGACCTCGTCGGCAGCCTCGCATGGATCCGCTACCTTTACCTCGGGGCGCCCGTGGCGGCCATCGTCTGGTTCGGCTTGAGGAAGGACGCCACGATGAAGCGGTTCGCCGCCATCCTCGTCTTCTTCGCGGCGGTCACGGTCTTCTGGGCGATCTTCGAGCAGGCCGGCTCGACCATCTCGCTCTTCGCCGAGAAGCTCACCGACCGCACGCTGCCGAACGGCGGCAACTTCACCGTCCTCGGCCATCATTTCTCCGCGGGGGCGTCCTTCCCGTCGTCCTTCTTCCAGTCGGTCAACTCGGCCTTCATCCTCCTGATGGCGCCGGCGTTCGGGTGGATGTGGGTGCGCCTCGGCCCGCGGCAGCCGTCGAGCCCGGCCAAGTTCGTGATCGGCCTCTTCTTCGCGGCCCTGTCCTTTGTCCTCATGGTTCCGGCGGCCTACCTTTCCGCGCGCGGCCTGGTGAGCCCATGGTGGATCGTCGGCCTCTTCTTTCTCCAGACAATCGGGGAGCTGTGCCTGAGTCCGGTGGGCCTGAGCCTGATGACGAAGCTCGCCCCGGGCAACCTTGTCGGCCTTGCGCTCGGCATCTGGTTCCTCGGCGCGGCCTTCGGCAACAAGCTGGCGGGCATCCTGGCCGGGGGCTTCACGGCGACCGGCCCCGCCGTCCTCGCCCATTCCTTCCTGGTCCAGGCGGCGTGGACCGGGACGACGGCTCTCGTCCTCCTGGCCCTCGTCCCGTGGGTCAAGCGCCTGATGGGAGGGGTCCGGTGATCCGGTCCTGGTTCCCCACGTTCATCTACGCCGAGCCCCTTATGAAGTCGGGGCTCGACCGCTTCAACGCGGACCTCGGGAAGGAATGCCTGGCGCTCAGGGATTTCGACAAAGCGGGGCGACGGTGGTCGCTCCGGAATTATCCCGGCGGCTACACGAGCTACGCCTCCCTGAACGAGCTCCACCGGTTCTCGAGCACGTTTGGCGGCCTCGAGCGCAGGATATCCCGCCATGTCCGCTCCTACGCCCGCTCGCTCGACATGGACCTTCGCGGCCGCAAGGTCCGGATGACCGACTGCTGGGTGAACATCATGCCCCGGTCGGCGGCACACTCCCTCCACCTCCATCCGCTCGCCTTCGTGAGCGGCACCTACTACGTGGCGACCCCCGCGGGCTGCCCGGGAATCACGTTCGAGGACCCGAGGCTCGACCGCTTCATGGCGGCCCCCCCGAGGCTCGCCGGGGCGAGGAAGGCAAACCTGGGGCATGTCACCTACCCCGCCGAGGCGGGCCGGCTGATCCTCTTCGAGAGCTGGCTGCGGCACGGGGTCGCGCAGAACCTCGTGGACGCCGAGCGGATCAGCATAAGCTTCAACTACAATTGGAGCTGACCGCCGGGGCCCCCGCGAACCGGGACGAGTGCTACCGTAGCCTCGCGAAGAGGACGACGGCCAGGCCTATCATCGTTATGTTGGGAAGCCAGGCCGCGAGGGCGGGGTCGACGATCTGCTTTGTCGCGACCGCGGCCGCGAGGTTCTGCAGCACGATGTAGAGGAAGAAGAGGCCGATCGCCTTGGAGGTGCCCACGGCCGGGTTGACCCTTACCCCCGACGCCGCGAACGGGATAGCGATGGCGATCACGATCAGGGGGAACAGGGTGTCCGCGAGGAGCCCGTAGTAGCGGACCGCGTAGGGGATGCTCTTCACGCTGTTCAC
>PMSP01000129.1 GCA_003168315.1 Opitutaceae bacterium | reverse complement strand
CTCCAACCGCGACGGATGGGGATGGCCCGCGGCCGGCAGCGCGGGCGGGCCGCCCGATGGCGGACGGCATCGGGAGGCGCGGGTTCATGCTGAAAAAATTCCTCATTTTTCGAGGGGTTTGGGGACGACGGGGTCTTTCGGGCGGCGTATCAGGGGATTCGATTCAACGTTCGGGAAATCAGCCAACGGGCAAATCGAATAGTGATCTGACTGTCAGATTCAATTAAATTTGAACCTTGGCGAAGGAAATACTTTTCTCCGGGACAGATCCGCCGGTAGGCAACCCCATCGCCTTCCCCCCCCCCACCCTGTTTACAAGTGGCCCGCTAGTTTGGGGCTACCCCATGCCTGACCCGTGAGAATCTGCCGATAGCTTTCCCGACTACCTTATCCCGAAAAGCTTCGGTTTTACCCTAACCCAAAATGAAAGTAATTCATAATCTGATCCGGCCGCAGACTACGCTGCTGTTGTCCGTGCTTCTCGCCTCCTCGATTAGCCGGCTTGGGGCCCAGAACGCGGCTCCCCCGGCGCCCACCCCCACCCCCACGCCGGCCCCGGCGGTCAGCGTCCCGGCCGACCAGACGCCGGCCAGCACGCCGGAGGCGGCCGTGCAGCTCTCGCCGTTCGAGGTCAACGTGTCGAAGGACCAGGGCTATTACACGGCGAACACGCTGGCTGGCACGCGCCTCAACAACAACATCGCCGACCTTGGCTCGTCGATCACGGTCGTGACCAAGCAGCAGCTCGAGGACACGAACTCGCTCAACATCAACGATATTTTCCGCTACGAGGCCAACACCGAGGGGGCGCGCACGTACACACCGACCACGCTGGTGCGCACGAATTTCTCGGACAACCTCGGGGGGACCGGCGGAACAACCGGCAATTTCGCCAGCGCCCTGGACACGGGCAACCGCATCCGCGGCCTCGCGACCGCCGACCTCGAGGAGGACAACTTCTACTCCCTCTACCGCATCCCGTTTGACAGCTACAACACGCAGGCCGTCGAGATCGAGCGCGGGCCCAACTCGATCATCTTCGGAACGGGCAGCCCGGCCGGCATCGTGAACCAGGACCGGACCGAGGCCACTCCTGACAAGCTGACCGCAGAGGCCGAATACCAGGCCAGCAGCTGGGGCGGCGAGCGCGAGTCCTTCGGCATGAACATTCCCCTCATCAAGGACCGGCTGGCGATCTACATCGCGCAGGTGTACGATTCGGAGGGCTTCAAGCAGAAGCCGTCCTTCGACTATACACGCAGGGAATACGCCGCGTTCACGCTCTATCCCTTCGCGAACCACAAGACGAAGTTCACCGGCAGCATCGAGGACTATAACAATTACGCCGACGACCCCAACGGCGTCACCCCGACCGACTATGTTACGCCCTGGCGCAACAGCGGCGAACCGGTCTGGAATCCCCTGACGGACACGGTGACCTATTTGACAACGGGCAAGGTGGTCGGCCCGTACACGATTTCGTCCACCTATCCCAACTACGCCGGGATACTGCAGACCATGCTGACCAGCTCCACGTCGCCCTACTTCGTGCCGTCGCTGACCATCGACAACTCCGGCCACGACGTCATGTTCGTCGACCAGGGCAACCTTGAGAATTACTACAAGGCGAGCCAGACGGCATTCAGCGTGCCTGGGTACGTGCCGACCAAGTTCACGCCGGCGCAGGCCCTGGTGAACGAGGAGCGGATGACCACGACGACCAATCTGCCGACGCCCTTTGCCTATGTGGCCTGGCAACAGCCCGGGGTGACGAGCAAGTCCGTCTACGACTGGAGCAACGTCAACATCGATTCGCTGGACAACACCTTCACGCACGGGAGGACGTACACCCTGAACTTCCAGCAGGAGATCCTGTCGGACCTGCACTTTGACCTGGCCTGGTTCCGCCAGGAGCTGTCGCAACTCCAGGACTCGCCGGAAAACCAGGCGAGCGCCACCGCGATCAACGTCGACACGAACCAGTTCCTGCCGAACGGACAGGCGAACCCGCACCTCGGCCAGCCCTTCGTGGACGTGTACCAGGCGGACGTTTACAGCCAGCCCGAGATCAACAACAACTGGCGGGCGATGCTGGATTACGAGCCCGACCTCCGGGGCAAGGTCCCCGGATGGCTGGACTGGCTCGGCCACCACCGTTTCCTGGGCGTGTTTTCGCAGCATGACGATGTCCAGACGGCCCTGCGCTACCGTCCGGCCATTGACGGCGGCAATGCCAACTATCTGCCGACCGCTGCCTCCCTAAACAACGCCGCGGGGTATTCCTACCCGGCGAGCAACTCGACAATCGAGCAGTGGTTCTACCTGGGCGGTGCCTCGGCGTCGACCCCCGGCTACGGAACATCGAGCCCCGGTTACTTCAACCGTCCGGGCTATGGCGGCCCCACGGTCGCAAACATCACGACCTACAACTACGCCACGGGCCAGTGGGGCCCGGACACGGTCCACATGGACTCGCTTCTTTTCGCCACCGGCGGCCTGACCGAGAACCTCCAGGACTCCAAGACGTTCTTCTGGCAGAGCTTTTTCTGGAATGACCGGATTATTGGCTCGATAGGGCTCAACGACGACTCGGTGAAGAACCGCAACACCATTTTCCCGGCGAAGAATCCCACCGCGCTCGAGTTCACGCAGGGCTTCCCGAACCAGCCGTATTGGTACGATGAGGGCCCTTGGTCCTACATCGGCGGCAACACGAGCACGCTGGGCTTGGTCGTGCATCCGTTCAAGGACTGGGCCCTGATCGACAACGCGGCGCGGAATGGCGATATCCTCCCGGCCGTGCTGCGCACGCTCAGCTTCACGTTCAACAAGTCGGACAACTTCAATCCTCCGGCGGCATTCTACACGGATTACTTCGGCAACCCTCTTGGAAAGACGGAGGGCAAGGAGAAGGATTACGGGCTGGAGATCGCCACGCCGGACAACAAGTTCTTCCTGCGGGCCACGTGGTTCAACACGACGAACGACAATGCGTACGTCACCCTGACCTCCACCGGCCGTGCGAACTATATCGACAACGCCATTCTCCAGCACTGGGCGACGGAGGTCGTGGAAATTCGAAATGGGGAAATGCCGTCGGACCCGAATTTCAACAACACCAACGTGTATCCTATCACGACGGCCGAGCAGACCCAGATCTCGCAGCTCACCGGTCTGCCCTACTTCTACGGCGGCAACGTCGGCGCAAACGGGGAATACGTGAACGTGAACGCGACCGAGAGCGGGATCGCCAAGGGCGTCGAGCTCGAGGCGACCTACAACCCGCTTCCCAATTGGACGATGAAGGTGACCTGGGCCAAGCAGCAGACGACCATAAGCGGGGCCGGAGCCCAAGCCCAGGCGTGGGTCAACTATCGGATGCCTTTCTGGCTGAAGTACACCGCTCCCGACCTGACCCAGACCTACAAGCTCGCGAACGGGAGCCCGCTGTACCTCGGAAACTTCTGGCAGGCCTACGGGTTTGACGGAAGCGTCACCGGCCCGGGCAACGTCAGCGGGTGGACCACCGTGCAGAACTACTACAACATCGTGGTGGGGGCGCAGCTCGCGCAGGATGAGGCCGTCAACGGCACGTTTGCCCCCAACCAGCGCGAGTACAACTGGACCTACCTGACAAATTACACGTTCGCCAAGGGTATCCTTAAGCACGTCGGCATAGGCGGCGCGGTGAGCTACGACGGCCAGGCAAATGCCGGATATTACGGTAACACGGCCAACGAGAATGCAGCCGGCCAGATCCTTGGGCCGAATGTCGACGAGCCCATCTACACGCCGGGGAAAATCCACATCGATTCGTGGGTGTCGTACGCATTCAAGATGCCGTGGGCCAGCAGGGTCATTTGCAAGCTGCAGTTCAACGTGGAGGACCTGACGTCCAACGGCTACCTTGAGACCGTCTCGTTCAATCAGGACGGATCGCCTGCGGCCGAACGCATCATTCCGCCGCGAAGCTATACGCTCAGCGCGAAGTTCAACTACTGAGCGACGCCGTGAGGGTCATCGCAGCGATGGCCGATTTTTTGAAAAGGGGCCGCCGCCAGGCGGCCCCTTTTCGATTTAGATTGACCCGCGCGCGCGGCGCGCCGACCTCGGTGGAGTGAACACGGGGCCCGACGCGGCGGCGCGGACCAGGAGG
>PMSP01000285.1 GCA_003168315.1 Opitutaceae bacterium | reverse complement strand
GGGAATTGCGTGAGCCCCGACGATTCCAATTCCTCTGGCTTAAGCGGCATGTCTGAAGCGCCAAAGTCGCCCGTCTTCTTTTTAATTTGAGCGATACCGCCGCCTGAACCAATCGACTGGTAGTTGAACTGCACGGATGGATCGACCTTTGCGTACTCGTTGAACCATTTTGAATAGATCGGAAATGGAAACGTGGCGCCGGCGCCGTTGATGAGCATCTGGGCAGATGCGGTTGCCGCGCTGAGGGCCGCGAGGACGCCTCCTAGGAGGGCCAGGCACTTGGCTTTGTTGGGTAGCATGGGAAAGGACGGTGTGGGTTGATTTGGTCGAAACGGGCGGATCGGGGCCATAGTGGGCGCCGCGTGTTACGGTCGCGTGACGCACCGGTGACACTCCCGTTAAAGGGCGGTTGGCGGACGGCCCAAAAAAGATCGCGTTTGCGATCCTCGTGCGCCGATAAGAGACCTTGCGCATGGACAGCGTGACGGAGCTCACCGAGGGAGTCGCGGCGATGGGATCGCACATGTTCAGGGTGCGGCTGCCGTTCGTAGCGGAGCTCCGCCAGTATTCGTGGGAAAAGTTCCGGGCCGACCTGCTGGCGGGTGCCACGGTGACGCTGGTGTCCATCCCCCAGGCGATCGGCTTCTCGCTGATCCTCAACCTGCCGCCGGCGCCCGTGATCGCGTCCGTCATCATTGGGGGATTCGTGGGCGCGCTCTTCTTCTCCTCGCGCCACCACGTGTTCGGGCCGACGAGCTCCATCAGCCTGATCGTCGCGGCGACGATCGCCTCCAACTCGGCCATCGGGCTCGCGCCCCTGCAGCTCGCGGTCTACCTCGCCTTCCTGATCGGCGTTATCCAGCTCTTCGCCGGGCTGCTCAATTTCGGTGAGATCACCAAGTTCATCTCCCGATCCGTGGTTGTCGGCTATAGCACCGGGATAGGCATACTCCTTATAGCAAGCCAGTTGCATAACCTCCTGGGCTACAGCGTCGGCGCGAGCCAGAACTTCTCGACCAACGTCCTGCAGGCCCTGTTCGACCTGGGGACCGCCCACGTCTACCCCTGGGCGATCGGCATAGGGGCCCTCACGTTCGGGATCTTCTGGGTGGTGCAGAGGATCAGGCCCAAGTGGCCCGAGGCGCTGATCGGCCTCTCCCTCCTGGCGATCGGGGCGAAGATCTACACCGTCTACCACCCCGGGGCCGCGCCCTTCCTCATGGTCCGTGACGAGGGCGCGCTGACGGCCATTGTCCCGAACTTTGCCGGCTACCCCTTCGGCCCTCGGCGCCTGCACCTCCTGCCCGAGCTTGCCGGTACCGCGATAGCCATAGCGATCCTCGGGATGCTTGAGGCGGTCTCGATCACGAAGGGCCTGGCCGCGAAGAGCGGCCAGAAGATCGAGCCCAACCAGGAGCTGATCGGGATGGGCGCGGCCAACATCGCCTGCGCCTTCTTCGGCGCCGTGCCCGGGTCCTCCTCCTTTGCCCGCTCGGCGGTCAACTTCCAGAGCGGGGCGAGGACCCAGATGTCGTCCATGATGAGCAGCCTGGTCGTCCTCGCCGTCCTCGCCTTCGTGACACCGGTCTTCAACTTCATCCCGGTGGCGGCCCTGGCGGCCCACCTGATCCGGGTGGGATTCAAGATGATCAACTGGCACCAGATCCGGATCTCCTGCCGCTCGACGCCGTCCGACCTCGTGGTCTTCGTCGTCACGCTCGGCTCCTGCCTCTTCCTGCAGCTGGACACGGCCATCTACGTCGGGATCGGCGTCTCCCTCGCCCTCTTCCTGCGCAAGACGAGCACGCCGACGCTCGTCGAGTATGCGATCAGCGAGACCGGCAACCTTGCCGAGCTCAACAATCCCAACGAGCGGCCGCACCCCCAGATCTCGATCATCCATGTCGAGGGGGAGCTCTTCTTCGGGGCGGCCGACCTCTTCCAGGAGCAGGTCCGCAACCTGGCCGACAACCAGAACATAAGGGTCTTCATCCTGAGGATGAAGAACGCGCGGCATCTCGACGCGTCGACCGTCATGGCCATGGAGAACCTCCACGACTACCTGCGGGAGACCGGGCGATTCCTGCTGATCAGCGGGAGCAACCCGGACGTGACGCGTGTCCTGGAAAACAGCGGCCTCCTCCAGCAGATCGGCCGGGAGAACATCTTTCCAGCGGAGTCGAACGCCACGATGGCGACCCGCAACGCCCTCAAGCGCGCGAAGGAGCTCCTGCCGGGGGAGGCCGTGGACCTGCGTGTGTTCTACGACAAGAAGGCGCCTAATACGACCTGAGGCGGACGCGCAGCGCGACCGGTCCCGAGCCGAAGTTGAGGCCCCAGTCGGTCTGGTCGCCGTTCCAGATGCGGATCACCCGGAACGCGCCGTCCTCGTAGGTCCCCTCCTCCACGCGGAGGAATTCTCGCTGGGCCCTGGAGGCCGCGTCCGCCACCCGGAAGTCGACCCTGCAGGAGCGACCGGCTACCAGGAACTCGTCCTCCCCGGTGCTGCCGATGATCGCGCCGCCGATGGGCTCCGGGTTGCCCCTGGGGGTGCCGGAGCCGAAGCGTGAGATCCCATAGGAGACGACCGCCTGCCAGCGCCCGAAGCCGAGGGCCTGCGTGGGGACGTCCTTGTCCTCGGCGACCGCCTGGAGCCTCCCCTCGAAGTTGAGCCGCGCGACCTCGCGCATGACCGGGGCGACGATCCGGTAGTCCAGCCCGAGCGCGGCGAGCGGGTCCTCGTCCGGCCTGCGGGACGCCCCCGCCGGGGCTGCGTCCACGCCCCGGTCTATGCCGAACGGCGCCCACCCGACGGCGCCCCTTCCGATCGCGGCGAAGAGCATGTGGGCGTACCAGGCCGAGCCACCGGTCTCCGGGACGAGGAGCGGGTTGTCCGGGCGCGCGTAGAGGTCGAGAACCCGGCGGTACTTCGCGTTGTCATTCTGGTAGATGTCGGGGGAAAGGACGTCCAGCGCCGGAGCCGCGGCCTTCCATATGGCCAGGACGTTGTCCGTCGGGCCCCCGCTCTCGTAGGTGCCCGCGGGCCCGGGCGCGATAGGGTCCCTGAGCGCCGCATTGGCGTACATGGGGAGCGCGTACTCCTCCTTCCCGGCTGCGGCCACCTGCCCGATGAAGTGCGCGACGGACCAGGCGTGGAAGAACTCGTCGGCGTCCGGCCCGAAGACCGCCTGCCAGTCGCCCCCCGCCCGCGAGGCGAGGCCGAGCGCCCCGAGGAGCTCGCCGGGGACGGGCCCCTCGAAGATCGCCTGCGCCGTGGGCGAATAGTCGCGGATGCTGTTCCAGGCCCCCGCCTCGTTCTCAACCTGGACCAGGATGACCGTGTGGGCGGCGTCGAAGGTCTTGAGGTGCCTCATGAGCGCGCGAAACGCCCGGGTGTCGGCCTCCAGCGTCGCCGGGTAGTGCGGCGACGGGGAATCGACCAGCAGGCCGTTCTTGCCGGTGATCTTCGGATAGGTCCCGGGCTTCGCCTTCATCCAGAGGGGGAGGTAGTGGGCGCTCCCGTTCTTCCATGTGCCGAACCAGAGGAGGACCAGGCGGACGCCGTGCTCCCTGGCGCCCTGGATCAGGGCGTCGACGTTCGAGGTGTCGAACGTCCCCTCGGCGGCCTCAAACTGCTCCCAGTAGACCGGCGCCTCCAGGGTGTTCGCGTGCATCCGCTCGACTGCGGACCAGACGCCGGGAAGCTCGGAGGGCCACGCGCTCGAGTTGCCGCACTGGCCGCCCAGGATGAGGAAGGGGGCGCCGTCGACGACGAAGGCGTGCCTGCCGTCCTTGTGGGCAAAATGGGGCAGGTCGCCCGGGTCGGAGGCGGCCGCCCAGGGCGGCGAGAGGCAGGCGGCGAGGAGAAGCAGGGTCAGTCGAAGCCGGGTCGTCATGGGCAAAAGGGGTGCCCCAATGAATGCCGACACCGGGCGCATTGTCACGCCTCCAGCTGGCGGCTAGGGCCGGCGCGCGGGGGCAAGGACCTCGCGGGCGCGGGCGAGCGCGTCGTCGAAATGGGGCCGGATGTTCGCGCGGCCGATCTTTTCGATGAATCCCGCCTTTCCCAGCATCTGGAGCGGCTGCCTGTGGGTCCCGCTCAGGATCAGGACGCCGCCCGCCGCATGCATCCGCTCGACGATGCTCTCAAGCGCGTTCAGCGCGGTCGCGTCCATGGCGGGCACCAGCTGCATCCGCAGGATGAGGACCCGGGGCAGCTTGCCCACGCTCTCCAGCGCATCCTCCATCTTCTCCGCAGCGCCGAAGAAGAACGGCCCGAATATCCGGTAGACAAGGACCCCCTCGGGGATGTCCTTGCCGTGCGCGACCTGCTCTGGGGTCTCGAGCTCGTCGTCCGCCGTGACCAGCGACACCTCCGTGGTCTCGGCGACCCGCCTTATGAAGAGGAACGCCGCAAGGACCATCCCGACCTCGACGGCGATCACCAGGTCGAAGACCACGGTCAGCGCCATCGTTGTGAGGAGGACCGCGGCGTCGCTGAACGGCATCTGGCGAAGGCGGGCGAGCTCGTGCCATTCGCCCATCCGCAGGGCGACCATGACGAGGACGGCGGCGATAGCCGCCATCGGCACGAACTGCGCGTAGCGCGAGAACGCCACGACTATGAGGAGGAGGGTGGCCGCGTGCACCATCCCCGCGACGGGCGTCGTGCCCCCGCTGCGCACGTTCGCGGAGGTGCGCGCGATCGCGCCCGTCGCCGGGAGCCCGCAGAAGAAGGGGCATGCGATGTTCGCCACGCCCTGCGCGATCAGCTCGGTGTTGGCGTTGTGCCGGTCGTTGATGAGGCCGTCGGAAACGACTGCGGAGAGGAGCGACTCGATCGACCCGAGGAGGGCGATCGTGACGGCGGGCGCGATCAGACCCCGGATCCGCTCCAGCGTGACGATGGGCAGCGTGAAGGGCGGAAATCCCGAGGGAACCCCGGCCGAGCCAAAGCGCGTCCCCACGGTCGCCACCCCGTGCCCATGAGACCAGCCGAGGAGCGCGATGGCCACGCTCGCAAGCACGGTCGCCACGATGATCCCCGGAAGCCGGCTCCAGCCGAACTTCGGCCACAGGTAGATGAGGAGCGCGCTCCCAACGCCGGTCACGGCGGCCAGCGGGTTGACGTCCGGCAGGTGCGACAGGATCCACGGGATCTTCTCGAGGAATTCCCGGGGGGCCGGCGTGGCGGACCTGATGCCGAGGAGATCCGTCACCTGGCTAACCATGATCGAGACGGCGATGCCGGTCGTAAAGCCGCTCGTGACCGGGTACGGGATGAACTTGATGACCGAGCCCAGCCGGGCGAGCCCCATCACGACGAGCATCACCCCCGCCATGATCGTGGCCAGCAGCAGGCCGTCGTAGCCGTAGCGCTCGATGATGAGGAGAACGATCGGCATGAATGCCGCCGTCGGGCCGGCGATCTGGACCCGGCTTCCCCCGAGGGCGGAGACGATGAAGCCGGCG
>PMSP01000339.1 GCA_003168315.1 Opitutaceae bacterium | reverse complement strand
TTGATCAGGCGGCCGGGGTCCGGGGTCGTGACGACCGCGAGCTGCGCGGGGCTGCTCGTCGCGCTCCCGGAGGAGTTCGTGGCGACGCACGTGTAGGTCCCGGCGTTGGCCGCCGTCGCCCCGCTGATGACGAGCGTTGAGCTGGTCGCCGAGGGGACCGCGGATCCGTTCAGGAACCACTGGAAGGTGGGCGTCGGGGCCCCGCTCACGGGAAAGCTGAAGACTACCGTGCTTCCGTTGGCTATCGTCTGGGAACTCGGCTGGCCGGACGGCGTGGGGGCCGTGGTCGGTACGGCGAGTGAGACCACCGTCACCGAGTACGGGGCAAAGGAGGTCGTGAAGCTGGCGGAGGCGTTGCTGATGCTGCCGATGGCCACGTCGGGCGAGCCCGTGCCGGTCTGCGCCGCGGTGTCCTGGGGGATCCCATAGCTGTAGGTCGCTGCCGTCGCCTGCGGGCTGTACCCCGTCACCGAGAACGTCGTCGAATACGTGACCGTCGGGCTCTTGTTGATGACCAGCACCGAGAGCGTCCCGTCCAGGCGCCTCGCGGCGTATGCGGAAAGGAGCGGGTTGTCGCTCGCGGCCGAGATGACCGTGTCCCCTCCCCTCGCGAAGTGCGACAGGACCTTGTTCACGTAATAGGTGGGATAGTGATCGTGAGCCGGCGCATTTGTAGTAGTGTCGCCGTTCTCGACGCCGTAGTCTCCGTATTGCCTCCAGCCATACAGGGAAGCGCTGTTGTTCTGGGTTCCATCCGTGCCGTT
The DNA here is from genome assembly GCA_003168315.1 of Opitutaceae bacterium. Taxonomy (GTDB): domain Bacteria; phylum Verrucomicrobiota; class Verrucomicrobiia; order Opitutales; family Opitutaceae; genus Palsa-1447. The sequence continues at coordinate 3,092 of PMSP01000339.1, read as the reverse complement.
GTGCAGGTCCCACCAAATGAGGCCATTGATCTCGGTCTGCAGCAGGTTGGCGGTGCTGTCCGCGAGATAGAGGCCGTTGACGATGCTGGTCGATTGCTTCCCGGGCATGGCGTAGACCGAGTTGTTCTCGGTGACCACGATCTCGACCCCGGAGGCGGCGCTTCCCAGGTAGTCGTTGAGGAGCAGCCGCAAAGCCGCGGCATCCGACGGCCACGTGAGGGCGTCCTGGAGCAGCAGCGCGTCGTTCTCCTGGCCCGGCGTCTGTTCATACCGGTGGTAGATGATGAAATCGGGAAGGACCTTCGCGGCCTTCATCGTCGCCAGCATGACTGGCGTCCATCCGTTGTGGGCCACGCCCGTGACCGGATTCGTGGCCGGATGGGCCGTGTAACCCACCGCATAAGTGTCCTCACCGGTCACCGCGACGACGCCAACCTTGATCGTCGGGTCGGCCGCCTTCATCTGCTGGATGTACTGAACGGCGCGGGTCGCATAGGTGTAGGGGTCATGAGGAATGGTCTGGAGATCGTTCTCCCAGGTGCCGTAGCACTCGTTTCCGACCTCCCAGTACTTGAACCCGTAGCCCTTGGTCACATTGGAATCGGTTACCCACATCGCGGCCTCGGCAGGAGTTCCCGAACCGTAGTTCACGGTGATGACGGCCTGCGACGCGATCGCGGTCGCCGTCGAGGCGAAGTTGTCGAAGCTCGTGCCCCAGACATAAGGGTTGCCGTCGCTCATGCCCGTCGCCCAGTGGTACGTGTCGGATGTCGATCCCCCGGGAAACCGCATCACGCGAGTGTCCATGGCCTGCAGTGCCATCAACGACTCCGGGTCATTGAATGCGCCATCCCAGACGGCGGTGTTGAGCCCGAACATCCGGTCATCGACGACCCGGACGGCCTTGGTCGCGTCGACGGTCACATTGACCTGCGCGCGGGCGGGCGCCGCCAGGAGAACGGCAAGAATGGACGCCGAAGCGATGGCCTTCCTGAGGGAGTGAAGTGGCACTTTATTGGGGTTCCTTGGGCTGCCTCTCGAGGTTGTTTGACCCTGGGGGATTTTGCCGGTTCCCCCTGTGCAGGGTCAACAATCCAGACCGGGGAAAAGCCTTCCGGTCCCAGGAATAATCCGCGCCCCTGCGCCTCAAGCCCGGGATGAAGGCGCTGATCGTCATGGCCCTCCTGGCCGCCGCCCCCATGCAGGCTGCCGATCCCCTCCATTTCTCGAGCGGGCCCTCCCGGGTGGCCTTGATCGAGCTCTACACGAGCGAGGGGTGCAGCAGCTGCCCCCCTGCGGACCAATGGCTTGGGGAACTTAAGGACAAGCCCGGCCTCTGGAAGGAGTACGTCCCGGTCGAGTTCCATGTGAACTATTGGGACGGGCTCGGCTGGAAGGACCGGCTTTCCTCGCGCGCCTTCACCTCGAGGGAGTATGCCTACGCCTCGGCCTGGGGCAGCCGGAGCGTCTACACCCCGTGCTTTGTGCGGAATGGCTCCGAATGGAGGCCGCTCTGGGGCGGCCCCGGCGCCGGGGCAGCCGGCCAGTCCGGCCTCCTTTCACTCGACATGACGGGCGACGGCTCCTGCAGGGTCCTATTCACGCCCGGGGGCGCCCCCGGCGACAAGGCCGCCTACACGGTCCATGTCGCCCTCCTCGGAGGCGGGATCTCGTCCAAGGTGACCGCCGGTGAAAACGGAGGCGAGACGCTGAGGCACGAGTTCGTCGTCATCGGTCTCGAGGAGAAGCTGCTTTCAGCCGAGGCGGCGGGCGGCCCCGTCGGGGCAACCGTCACAATCCCGAAGCCCGCGGTGACGGACACGAAGCGCCGCGCGCTGGCCGCGTGGGTGACCCGCGGCGACGAGCTTGTCCCGCTCCAGGCCACCGGCGGCTGGCTCCCGTGACGCCCGGGCAATCGGGGCTTGCCCTGACGGAAGGATCCGGGGGATTTTGAATGCGGTCGGCGCGGCATCGGATGCCGCCGGCGGCCTCCCCAATGACGACGCGACGCGTATCCCCTGCCCTCCGACTGATCCCCGTCCTTGGCGTTGCCCTCGGCGCCCTTCATGCGGCGGAAACCCCCCGATACCTGGACCCGGCGCTTCCCGTCGAGGCCAGGATCGACGACCTGGTGGGCCGCCTGACCCTGGACGAGAAGATTGGGCTCGTCCACGCGAACGGGCTCTTCCGGAGCGGCGGCGTCGAGCGCCTGGGGATACCCGCCCTCTGGACGGACGATGGCCCCCAGGGCGTACGGGAGGAGGTGGGCCTCACCTCGTGGACGGCCGCCGGCCGCACGGATGACTATGCGACCGCGCTTCCGCCCGGCCTCACGCTCGCGGCCACCTGGGACACCGACCTCGCGCTCGCGTGCGGGAAGGTGATCGGCGAGGAGGCCTGCATCCGCAAGAAGAACGTCCTCCTCGGGCCGGGGATAAACATCGTCCGGACGCCGCTCTGCGGGAGGAACTACGACTACTATGGGGAGGATCCGTGGCTCTCGGGCAGGATAGCCGTCGGCTACATCCGCGGCCTCCAGGGGGAGCAGACGGTCGCCTGCGTGAAGCATTTCGCGCTCAATAACCAGGAGACGGCCCGCGGGTCGATCGACGTCGAGGTCGACGAGCGGACGCTTCGGGAGATCTACCTCCCGGCCTTCGAGTCCAGCGTCCGCGAGGGCGGCGCCCTCGCCGTCATGGGCGCCTACAACAGGTTTCGGGGGGAATACTGCGCCCAGAACGAATACCTGCTAAAGGGTATCCTGAAGAAGGACTGGAATTTCCAGGGCGCCGTAATTTCGGACTGGGGAGCGACCCATGACACGCATGAGGCGGTGACGAAGGGGCTCGACCTCGAGATGGGCTCCCGGGGGGTGTTCGCGGAGTATCACCTCGCCCGCGCCTACCGGGAGGGGATCCAGAACGGGACCTACCCGATGGCCGGCCTGGACGACAAGGTGCGCCGCAACCTGAGGATGCTCTACGCAAGCGGGGCCGTCGACGGCAGGAAGCCCGGGTCGATCAACACCCCGGCCCACCTGGCTGTCGCCCTGCGGATCGCCGAGGAGGGGATGGTCCTCCTGAAGAACGACG
>PMSP01000292.1 GCA_003168315.1 Opitutaceae bacterium | reverse complement strand
AAAGCCGAGGACGGCAACCGTCTGGCCCTCGTTGATCGACCCCGTCGAATACGGGATCATGTTCTCCGTCATTCCCGTGAGGCTCTTCGAATTGTTGACCCGGCTGTACGCGAAGTTGTCCGATGCCGGGTCGAGGAGCCCCTCGGTCGCGCCCCAGTAGACCATGATGAGGAGCCTGGCCTTCCTCGGGTCCTTCGTCGGGAGGAAGTCCTGGTCTGCCAGGGGCCGCGCGATCGTCCGCGCGATCTCCATGAACCTCTCGTTGTCGATGGATTCATCGTGGATCCCGGCGCCGAAGTAGCCGCCCCTCCCGAAGGCGTAGGTCTCGTCCTCATACGACCCGTTCGGCAGCCTTGCGCGGACATAGTCGCGGCTGGTTTCCGCCGAGACAGCGGTCACGAGGTCGGGCTCCTCCGAGCGGGCCCGCGGGGCGAGGGCGGCGAGCGCCGCGCACGCCGCGAGTATGGCCGCGAGGTTGCGGGTTGAGGCTGGAGTGTTCATGTCGGGCGACTGCGGAGTATTACCAGAAACCAGGCCGGCGCGCACGCGCCGGCCGGCAGGATCCCCGTTCCAGTGCTCCCCGTGTGCCAATTCCGGCGGCCATCCGCCAATGGATTGATTCCAAACGCATTAGGAATCCGGCTTCCCCCGCGCGCCCTTCCGGGGCGGCCCCGCCTGGGTGAATGCAGCAAACGGGCGCCCCGGTCGGCGGCTCGCATTGGGTCCAGGTTCACAGGTCGGCTCTCCCCCGCGCTAGGCGTGGACGTTTCGTCCGGGCAGCCGGTACCTGACAAAATCCCGGGTGACCCCGAGTCGGCGGGCGGCGGCTGAGACGTTGTCGCCGGTCTCGCGCATCGCCTCGGCGATCAGCTCGTCCACCGTCCTGTTGAGTGAAAAGCCCTCCTCGGGGAGCCGCCATGCGGGGTTGCGCCAGCTCCCGGCGGGCGGCGCGGCGGCGCCCCCGAGCGACGCGAAGTCGATCGCCGCGCCCCCGCCAAAGATCACGGCGCGCTCGATCTCGTGGTCGAGCTCGCGCACGTTGCCCCTCCACGGCTGGGCGAGGAGGCGCGCCTCGCCCGCTGCCGTGATCGACAGGCCCTTCAGCCTGTGCCGCGCCGCGATCCTCCCCAGCAGATGGCGGGCGAGCGGGAGCATGTCGGTGCCCCTCTCGCGCAGGGGAGGCAGGGAAATCCGCAGGAGGTTCAGGCGGTGGTAGAGGTCCTCGCGGAACGCGCCCTGGGCGACAAGGCCCTCGAGCGGCCGGTTGCTGGCCGTGATCAGCCGGACATCGACCGAGATCTCGCGCGTCCCCCCGAGCCTGCGTATGGAACCGTCCTCGACCGCCGTCAGGACCTTCGCCTGCGTCGCGAGCGAAAGGCAGCCGATCTCGTCGAGGAAGAGGGTGCCCCCGTCGGCCGCCTCGAACAGGCCTATCCGGGCGCCCTTTGCGTCGGTGAAGGCGCCGCGCTCATGGCCGAAGAGCTCGGCCTCCGCGAGCGCCTCGGGCAGCGCGGCGCAGTTCAGGTTGATGAAGGGCTGCGCGGAGCGCGGGCCCTGGCGGTGCAGCCAGCGGGCGAGCACGCTCTTGCCGGTCCCGGTCTCGCCCTCGATCAGCACCGGAGGCAGGCGGCGCTCGAGGCGGCGCTCCGTGGCCACGATCGTGTCCAGCTGCCTGCGCACCGCCCCCAGGCTCTCGCCGAAGAATAGGTGCTCCGCGTCGGCGCCGGTCTCGGCGCGGCGGTGCTCGGAACGGCGGCTGGCGCCGCGGATGCTCCGGCAGCGGATGAAGGCGAGGGGGACCTCCTCGGGCTCGAACGGCTTGGAGAGGTAGTCGCCGGCGCCGAGCCGCATGGCCTCGACCGCCTGCTTCACGCCGCCGAACGCGGTCATCACGACCACGCTCGTGTTCTCGGAGAAGGCCCCGTCGCGCAGGAGCCCGAGGACGTCGCCGTCCGGCAGGTGCAGGTCGACGAGCGCGTACTCGAAGCGGAGGTCGCGGAGCTGCCGCCGCGCCTCGTCGATGCGGCCGGCCTCGCAGACCTCGGCGCCGGCCTGGCGCAGGAAGGCGGCGAGGCGCTTGCGAAACGGGACATCATCCTCCAGCAGCAGGATCTCGCAGCCCGGCGCCAGCGTCAGGTCATTGAAGATCGGCTTCGAGGGTGCCATGCGTGGGGTGAGGTTCGAGGGGATTGAGGGTGAGTTTGCCCGTCCCGCCGGGATCGGCGAGCCTTAGGTTCCTGGCGGGCATGGGGGACGATCCTGTTGGGGGCGGATTCCTGCTGCTCGCGACATGCCAAAGGCGGCCGATTCATCATAAGGGGATAAACGGCAACAGATTAAGATTGCCCCCTGGGTCGGCTCCGTTTTTCGGTGGCTGCATTTCGGGTGTATACGACAAATTGGGCGGGACACCGCGGGGCGGCGTTTGTCGAATGTTACCAATGTGAGCGAAACTCCTCCAGAACCCGGCACGCAACGCCTCACCCGCGGGCAGATCGGTTTCTACCTGGCCGGCTACCTTGTCCTTGTCGCCGGCTCGATCGGGTCCGCCTGGGCCTACCGGCTCGCGCTCGCCAACGAGGCGAGGGACGCCGCCGGCGCCGGCATCTTTGTCACGAAGGCGTACCGGTACCGCCTCGAGGTATTGGGGGGAAAGGGAAACGTCCTGGCGAGCGACATCCAGGACTGGTTCATGGGGTTGTTTGAGGGCAAGCACCTGGCGTACACGCTCGCCGTCCTGACGCTCCTCGGCGCGGTTGTGTGTTTTTTCATCGCGCTCCACCTGCCCGATTTCCCGCCCCCCCATGAGGAGCCCCCGGAAGCGCGCGACAAACCGGCAGGGTGAGACGTCCGGGCCGGTTGGGACTCTACACCCAAGGCTGCCCGCCATCCATCTGCCAATCTTGTGCCAGTGACCCAGGCGGGACGGCATCCGGGGAGCTTCCCGGCGGCCGGATTAAGCTTAATCGATTTGCCAACAACGAATTGCCGGGACAATGTGGGACTTGGCACAAGGAGAGCAGTCTATCTACTCTCTAAATGCCTCGATAGAGGGGCCCCAAAACGTGAAACTCATGTTTCCCGGAAGGGTTTCACTCACTGCACGCTGGCCCCAATCCCTCAATCCCAAAAAACAGATGATCCTCCCCCGTCCCCTGAAGACTGCAGCCCTCTCCACGCTCGGCCTCGCGGCCGCGATGCTACCCTTCGGCGCGCGAGCGCAGAGCGACTACGCGACGCCCTACACGTTCAAGACAATAGCCGGCACGGCATACGTCCCGGGCGGAATCGACGCCACGGGGGCCGCAGCCCAGTTTCTCGCCCCCTCCGGAATCGCGGTCGACTCCAGCGGCAACGTCTACGTGGCGGACCAGGCCAACGACGCGATCCGCAAGATCACGCCGGGCGGCGTCGTGACGACGCTCGCCGGAACGATCGGCGTCCGCGGCAGCTCCGACGGCACCGGCGCGGCCGCCTCCTTCTATCTCCCTGTCGGGATCGCGGTCGACTCGAGCGGCAACGTCTATGTCGCCGAGGAGATCAATTCCGACATCCGAAAGATCACCTCGGCCGGCGTCGTGACGACGCTTGCGGGCACGCTCTCGGTTCCCGGTATCACCGACGGGATGGGCGTCCTGGCCCGGTTCAACGCGCCCGACGCCGTGGCGGTCGACGGCAGCGGCAACGTCTACGTTGCGGACACCGGCAACGACACCATCCGCATGATCACGCCCGGGGGCGCCGTGACCACGCTGGCCGGCAGCGCGAAACATGTCGGAAGCGCCGATGGGACGGGGACCGCGGCGCTCTTCTATGCGCCCGACGGCGTGGCCGTGGATTCGAGCGGCAACGTTTTTGTCTCTGACGACGCCAACTCGACGATCCGCAAGGTGACTCCGGGCGGCGTCGTGACCACGGTCGCGGGCGTCGCCTTGTCGTACGGCTTCGCCGACGGCACCGGCACCGGCTCGCGGTTCGATGGGCCCTTCGGCATCGCGGTCGACTCGGGCGACAACCTCTACGTCGCGGACACCGGCAACGACACCATCCGCAAGATCACGGCAAGCGGCGTCGTGACGACCCTTGCCGGCACGCCGGGCACAGGATTCTCCGACGGGACGGGCGCGGCGGCGCATTTCAACAATCCCGCGGCCATGGTCGTCGATGGGAGCGTCAACCTCTACATCGCGGACGAGCTAAACGACACGATCCGCAAGGTCGCTCCGGGCGGCGTCGTGACGACCCTGGCGGGCACTCCCGGCCTCACCGCGAGCAACGACGGCACGGGATCGGGAGCCTCGTTCTACGATCCCTACGGGATCGGCATCGACGGCAGCGGCAACCTCTATGTGGCGGACGCCAGCAACGACACGATCCGGAAGGTGACTCCCGGCGGCGTCGTGACGACGATCGCGGGCCAGCCCCTCGTGGCCGGAAGCACCAATGGCACCGGTTCAGCCGCCCTTTTCAACGACCCGGTCGGGGTAGCCGTTGACTCGGCCGGCAACATCTACGTCGCCGAGCAGGGCAACTTCGACATTCGGAAAATCACGCCGGGCGGCGTCGTGAC
>PMSP01000250.1 GCA_003168315.1 Opitutaceae bacterium | reverse complement strand
TCGGTCCTCCTGAGGCTGGCCGTCGCCGAGCTCAAGGTCCCCGGCGGGACCGGCGAGGCGATCGGGCACCTGAGGGCCGTGATCCGGGTCCAGCCGGGCAACGACGTCGCCCGCCAGATCCTGGCCGAGATCGGGGCGCCCCAGCGATGAGGACGGCTCCAATGGAGGATTCTCGGGGATCCCGCGGCCGGCCGGGCTGGCGGGTTCCCGCGTGCGGAGCGGCGATCGCGGCCGCGGCCGTCGCGGCCTACGCCGGGACCTTTTCCGTCCCGTTCCTGTTCGACGACGTGCCCTCGATAGCGGAGAACCCGACCCTCAGGCGTTTCGGGACGGCGCTCCGGCCGCTGGCCGACACCACGGTCGGGGGCCGTCCGATCCTCAACCTTTCCCTGGCCGTCAACTACTCCGTCAGCGGCACCTCGGTCTGGAGCTACCACGCGCTCAACCTCGCCATCCACGTCCTCGCAGCGCTCGTCCTTATGGGAATCGTCCGGCGGACGCTCGCGGCCAATGCCGTGCGGGGTGCCACGCCGATGGCCTTCTCGGTCGCCCTCCTCTGGGCCGTGCACCCGCTCCTGACCGGGTCCGTGACCTACGTTGTCCAGCGGGCGGAATCGCTCATGGGCCTGTTCTATGCGCTGACGCTCTATTGCTTCATCCGCGGCGCCGGGACGGGCGGGCGCGGGTGGCGCGGATGGTACCCGCTCGCGATCGCCTCCTGCCTCCTCGGCATGGGGACGAAGGAGGTGATGGTTTCCGCGCCGCTGATCGTATTCCTCTATGACCGGACGTTTCTCGCCGGATCCTTCAGGGAGGCGTGGCGCCGCCGCCGGTGGGTCCACGCCGGGCTGGCCGCAACGTGGCTCGTGCTTCCCCTTCTTGTCCTTTCAACGAATGGCCGCGGAGGCACGGCGGGATTCGGTAACGGCGTTTCGTGGTGGAGCTACGCGCTCACGCAGCTGGAGGCGATCCCCCACTATCTGCGCCTCTGCATCTGGCCCCGCCCGCTTGTCTTCGACTACGGGACCCCATTGGCCCGCGACCCTGCGGCTGTCCTTCCCGCCGCCCTTGGGGTGGCCTCCCTCGTCGCCGTGACCCTGTGGGCGCTTGTCAGGAGGCCGGCCCTCGGATTCCTGGGCGCCAGTTTCTTCGCGATCATCGCCCCTAGCTCCAGCTTCGTCCCGGTGACCACGGAGACGATGGCCGAGCACCGGATGTACCTTCCCCTGATCCCGGTGGTCGTCATGGCGGTTCTCGGGATCTACCGGTGGCTCGGCCGCGCCGCCCTGCCCATGTGCCTCGTCATCGGGGCGGTGCTTTCCCTGGCGACGTGGCAGCGGAACAAGGCCTACCTGACCGACGAGGGGATCTGGGCCGACACCGTTTCCGCGCGCCCGCAAAATGAGAGGGCGCACAACAACCTGGGCAGCGACCTGGCGAAGGAGCCTGGGCGCCTGGATGACGCGATTGCCCAGTTCCGGGAGGCCGAGCGCCTGAACCCGGACTACACGGAGGCGCACTACAACCTGGGGAATGCCCTCAGGTCCGGCGGCAGGGCGGCTGAGTCCGTCCCTGAATACGAGGAGGCGCTCCGGCTGCAGCCGAACTATCCCGAGGCGCACAATAACCTGGGGAAGGCCTTCGCCTCCCTCGGGCGGACCCCCGAGGCCATCACCCAGTACGAGGACGTCCTCCGGATCAGTCCCGGCTATTACAATGCGCGCTACAACCTGGGCAACGCCCTCAGCTCGCTCGGCCGGACAGGGGAGGCCGTTGCCCAGTATGAGGAGGCGCTGCGCCTCGAGCCGGACCACTACGAGGCGCATTACAACCTTGGGAACGCACTTGGGTCCGAGGGACGGGTGCAGGAGGCGATGGCGCAGTTCGAGGAGGCGCTTCGGCTAAATCCCAATTTCGAGGACGCGCGCTCCAACCTGGGGGATGATCTGCGCTCACTCGGGCGCATTCCCGAGGCGATCGTCCAGTATGAGGAGGCGCTGCGACTGAACCCCAATGACGGCACACTGCATCTCAACCTCGCCCTCGTGCTGCTCAGGTCCCCTGGGCGGGACGCCGACGCCGCCTCGCAGCTGCGGGAGGCGCTCCGAATCCAGCCCGGCAATGCGGAGGCCCGCCGACTCCTTGCGCGGATGAATGCGCCCGGACCATGAACCCGCGTCGGCTGCCCATCAAGAAGGGCCTCTGGGCCGAGGGTTTGTCCTGGGGGGGAGGAACGGTCATGGCGGTCGTCCTCGTCGTGGCGACCCTGGTCGCCTATCAAGGCGTCTCGAGGGCCGGCTTCATCTGGGATGACAACTTCCACGTCACCCGCCCGGAGCTGCGGAGCCTTCACGGGCTCTGGAGGACGTGGTTCGAGTTCGGGGCGACCGAGCAGTACTACCCGGTCCTGCACAGCGCCTTCTGGTCCGAGTACCGGCTCTGGGGGGACAACCCGCTCGGCTACCACCTGCTGAACGCCCTCCTGCATGCCGCCGTCGCCTTCCTTCTCTTCCGCGTGCTCCTCAG
>PMSP01000216.1 GCA_003168315.1 Opitutaceae bacterium | reverse complement strand
TCGGTGCCGACGCCCCATGATGCCGCGGCCAAGCCAAAGCCCAGTTGAGCCGAGCGAGCCCTGGTGGCGCGACAGTTGGTTCGCGGCCGCCGTCCTTGCGCTGGCCGTATTTGCCGCCTACCACCCCGTCTGGCATGCCGGATTTGTCTGGGATGACGACGCGCACGTGACGGCCCCCGTCCTCCGCCCGCTCCATGGGCTCTGGCGGATCTGGTTCGAGCCCGGCGCGACCCAGCAGTACTATCCCGTCCTCTACAGCGCGTTCTGGCTTGAGCATCGCGCATGGGGGGATGCCGCCACCGGGTATCACCTGGCCAACCTTGCGCTGCACGCCTGCGCGGCTTTCCTGCTCCTTCGGGTGCTGCGGGCGCTCTCGGTGCCCGGCGCGTTCCTGGGCGCGGCGCTCTTTGCCCTCCATCCGGTCGGCGTCGAGACGGTTGCGTGGATCTCCGAGCAGAAAAACACGCTCTCGGCGGTCTTCTACCTCCTGGCGGCCCTGGCCTACCTGCGCTTTGACCGGGAGCGCCGGCATGGGTGGTATGCGCTTGGGCTCGGCCTCTTCCTTCTTGCGGTCTTAAGCAAGAGCGTGACGGCGACGCTTCCGGCGGCGCTCCTCGTCATATTCTGGTGGAAGCGGGGAAGGCTGTCTCCCATGGGCGACGTTCTTCCCCTTGTTCCCTGGCTCTGCGCGGGCGTGGGCGCCGGGCTCATGACGACCTGGATGGAGCGGACGCATGTGGGCGCCGCCGGAGGCGCGCTCGCGCTCGGCTTTGCCGAGCGCTTCCTCATAGCCGGCCGGGCGGCCTGGTTCTATCTGGGAAAGATATTCTGGCCCGCCGGCCTCACCTTTATCTATCCGCGCTGGGCCATCGACGCCCGCGACCCGGCGCAGTATCTCCTCCCTGCGGCCGCCCTCGCCGCCCTCGCCGCGCTGTGGGCCGTCCGGGCGCGCTCGCGGGCCCCGCTGGCCGTGGGACTCCTGTTTGTCGGGACGCTCTTCCCCGCCCTTGGCTTCATCAACGTCTTCCCGTTCATTTATTCCTTTGTCGCCGATCATTTCCAGTACCTCGGGGCCGCGGTCATCCTCTCCGCCGCAGCCGCCGCGGTCGCGCTGGGCGTCCGGCACATCGGGCCCGCCCCCCGGCTGTTTGCCGGCGTGGCCATGCTGGGACTCCTTGGATTCCTTGGGACCCTCACGCGGCGACAGTGTGCGATCTACGCCGACTCGGACACGCTCTGGCGGGCGACGATTGCCCGCAACCCGTCGGCCTGGATGGCCTACAACAACCTGGCCGCCGGGCTCCTGGAGAAGGGCCGCGGCGAGGAGGCCGCCCGGTTTGCCCGCATGTCACTGGACTCCGATCCCGGCAACGCCGAGGCGAATGTCACGCTGGGCGACGCGCTGAGGCAGCAGGGTCATTTGGACGAGGCCCTATCCGAGTATCGAAAGGCCCTGGACCTCCAGCCGGGCAGCGTCGTCGCACACGCAAACCTCGGCGCGACGCTCCTCCAGGCAGGCCATGCGGACCGGGCGATTCCCGAGCTCGAAAGGGCGCTGGAGCTCAAGCCCGACCTGGCAAGGACGAATGCAAACCTCGCGGACGCCTATCTCCAGTCCGGTCGCATTGACGATGCGATCACCCGCTATGGGGACGCGATCGCCTATGATCCCGAGAACGTCGAGGCCCATGCCAACCTCGGCACCACGCTGGCCCAGAAAGGCCGCACGAAGGACGCGATTGCGCAGTTTAAGGCGGCTCTTGCGATCAACCCCAGGTTCGCGATCGCGGAGGTCAATCTCGGGAATGTGCTCCTCCAGGCCGGTCGGAGCGACGAGGCGATCACCCACTACGCGAAGGCGCTCGAGATCGACCCCGGCTCCTCGGCCGCCCACAACAACCTCGGCTACTGCCTTCTCCAGGCCGGCCGCAGGGAGGAGGCGATCGCCCATTTCCGGCAGGCGCTGGAGATCGATCCCTCGAACGCCGGGGCGGGCAGGAACCTCTCCGACGCGCTTTCGGGGAAGTGACCGTCGCCCGCCCCGGTTTGCATATTGGCCAATCGGGACCTCATTTTGGGGATGATCGCCTCACTCCTGGCCAATGAAGGCCAGCCTGACACGGATGCCGGGCTGATGGACGCCTACTCGAACGCGGTGTCGGGCGCCGTCGCGGCGGCGCACCCGGCCGTCGTCCACATCGAGGTTCAGGGAAACAACGCTCCCGGCGGCTCGGGGTCGGGCTTCCTCATATCGCCGGACGGCTACCTGATGACGAACAGCCACGTGGTCCATGGGGCGAAGGGGATGCGGGTCTTCCTGGCGGACGGCCGCAAGCTGTCCGCCGACCTGATCGGCGACGACCCGGATTCCGACCTCGCCGTCCTGCGCGTGAGCGCCGATGAGCTCGCCCACCTCTCCCTGGCCGACAGCAATGCGGTTCGCCTGGGCCAGATCGCCGTCGCCATCGGCTCCCCCATGGGATTCCAGCAGACCGTGACCGCAGGGATCGTGAGCGGGCTCGGGCGCTCGCTCCGCGGCGCCTCGGGGCGCCTGATCGACAATGTCATCCAGACGGACGCGGCGCTCAACCCGGGCAACTCGGGCGGCCC
>PMSP01000087.1 GCA_003168315.1 Opitutaceae bacterium | reverse complement strand
TTCTCTTCCGCGTGCTCCTCAGGCTCCAGGTTCCGGGCGCTCCGCTGGCTGCGCTCGTGTTCGCCCTGCATCCGGTATGCGTGGAATCTGTCGCCTGGATATCGGAGCAGAAGAACACGCTCTCGTCCGTGTTCTATCTCTGCGCGGCCCTGGCCTACCTTCGCTTTGACGCCGGGCGCAGGCTGGCCCCATACGCCGCCGCAACCGGGCTGTTCGCCCTCGCCCTCCTCAGCAAGAGCGTGACGGCGACGCTTCCCGCCGCGCTCCTGGTCGTCCTCTGGTGGAAGCGCGGGAGGCTCTCATGGAGGAGTGACGTCGTGCCGCTCCTCCCCTGGTTCGGCATGGCCGCGGCCGACGGGATCGCGACCGCCTGGGTCGAGCGAACCTTCGTCGGGGCGCGCGGGGCCGTCTTCAACCTCACGGTCGCCGACCGCTTCCTCGTGGCCGGCCGCGCGGTGTGCTTCTACCTCGGGAAGGATTTCTGCCCGCTGGACCTGACCTTCATCTATCCCCACTGGAACGTGGATGGCCGTGTCTGGTGGCAGTACCTTTTCCCGGTCGGCGTCCTCGCGGCCCTGGCGGCTCTCTATGCGGCCCGGGGGCTTTCGCGCGGTCCCCTTGCCGCCGCGCTCCTCTTTGTCGGGACCCTCTCGCCCGCGCTCGGTTTCGTTAACGTCTATCCCTTTGTCTATTCATATGTGGCCGACCATTTCCAGTACCTGGCGGCGGCCTTTCTGATTTCCGCGGCGTGCGCCGCAGTCGCGCTTGGCTTCGGGCGCCTGGCTCACTCGGGCCGGATGGCGGCCGGGACGGCGATTGTCGGCGCCCTGGCTGCCCTCGGGTGGGCGACCTCGCGGCAATGCGAGATGTACGCCTCCGACGAAACCCTCTGGCTCGCCACGATCGCCCGTAATCCCGAGTGCTGGATGGCCTATGACAACCTGGGCGACGGCCTCATGAAGGCGGGCCAGTACGCCGACGCCGTCTCCGACTATCAGAAGGCGGTCGAGATAAACCCCGGCAACATCGAATCGCTCAACGAGCTCGGCATTGCCCTTCTCCGGGCGGGGAGGGGGGATGAGGCCAGGTCCGAGTTCCTGAAGGTGCTCGGGTCCGACCAGAACAATGCGGAGGCGCACGTCAACCTGGGGAACCTCTATTCGGGACAGCACCGACTGGCCGAAGCGCTCGCCGAATACGGCGAGGCCGTGAAATCCGATCCCCGGGACCTCGGGGCGCACTACAACCTCGGCAACGCCCTCATGCACGCCGGGCGCTTCAGGGAGGCGGCCGCCCAGTACGGGAAGGGACTCGGGATCAACCCTCTCGACGTGGACTCGAACTACGACCTCGGGATCGCGTTCATGCAGCTCGGCCAGGTCGACGATGCCGTCGCCCAGTTCCGAAAGACGCTCCTGATCGACCCGGGACACAGAGGGGCGCACATCAACCTCGGCGCCTCACTCCTGAAGACGGGAAAGGCTTCCGAAGCCGTCGCGGAGTTCGGGACGGCGGTGGGCTTGAGGGAGGACGACCTCGACGCGCGTTTTGACCTCGCGAGCGCCCTCATGCAGATGGGACGGGTCGACGAGGCCATCGCGCAGTACAAGAGGATCCTGGAGATCAACCCCCGGGATGCGCAGGCCCACCGCAACCTTGGCGCCGCCTACTTCAAGAAGGGGCTTGTCGACGAGGCGGACGCCCAGTTTCAGGAATCGCAGCGCAATTGACTCCTTGCGCCGACCTGAGCGGAAATCCTGACCCATTGCGCGGGGTTGGGGATCCGCCGCAAATGCCGCCTCCGCGCGGGTGGCTGAGCTTGGCCTATTCACCCAATGCCGGTGCACCGGCAAGTCCTTGGCGGAAGGCAGGATGGTCCAATACTATGCAAGCCAATGAATTATGATTTTTTCAGGAAAGATGGCATGTCCTGAGCACTTACCGGTTGAGCGAAATGCCAGTCGAAATCCACAAGCACCCGATCCCAGGCGCAGCGGGCCGCGCATGAGGACTTCCCATTTGGCCCGGGCCTGCCTGCTGTCGGCATTGGCGGCAATCTCCGCCGTTCCCTCGAGCGGCGCCCCCGCAGGCACCTTCTCCGAGAGTGAGAACATCACGGCCGTGTCGTCGCGGGTGTTCAACGGCTACGTCCGCGCTAGGAGTCCCGACGGATCCTTCCGCCCTGAGACGTTCGCATTCGGAAACGGTGGCTGTGTCGATGTGCTGATAATGCGCGATCCCACGATCGACGACCTGAGTTTCGGCGGCATAGCGCACATGGTGGCGGCCCCGCTTGCCGCCCAGGCTTATCTTCCCGCAGCCGACCCGGGCGGCACAAACCTGCTGGTGATGGTCTTCTGGGGGACGACATTCGGCTCGATCAACACGGCGGATGGGGCGCTCAAGGACTCGATCAACGCGAAAAACGCGGTACTTCTCGGCTTCAACACCGAGTCGTTCCTTGCGGATACATTTCATACGAGCCTGCCCGGCTTCGGCACCAACTTCAGGGCGGGGATGCTCAGAAACGTTCATTCCGACGTCCTCAGTGCCNNGAGGCTCCTGTGGGAAACCCGGTTCAGCCTTTCCCAGAGGCGCCACGATTTTGGGAGGGAGCTGCCTGAGATGGCGGAGCGCGCGTCGCTGTTTTTCGGGCAGGACAGCCACGGCCTGGTCCGCAAGCTCCTGCCCGAGGGCCATGTGGACATCGGCGACGTCAGGTCGCTTGGCGAGCCGTCCCAAAAATGACGCCTGCTGAAGCGCTCCCGCTCCGCTAGGATGAAGATTCTAATCCCGACGATCCTCACCCTGGGTGTCGTATGCCGCTGCCCGGCTTTCGATTTCGACGCCCCCAACG
>PMSP01000303.1 GCA_003168315.1 Opitutaceae bacterium | reverse complement strand
CCGAGGCCGTCGCGCAGCCACTGGACGACGGCGCCGCCCACGAACACGCTTCCCTCGAGGGCGTACTCCGTGCGCCCGCCGATCCGCCACGCGATCGTCGAGAGGAGCCGGTTGCGCGAGGCGACCGGCCGGCTGCCGGTGTTCATGAGCATGAAGCAGCCCGTCCCGTAGGTGTTCTTGGCCATGCCCGGCCTGAAGCATCCCTGGCCGAAGAGCGCGGCCTGCTGGTCGCCGGCGATCCCGGCGACCGGGACGCCGCGGAGCGCCTCGATGCCGTCGATCTCGCCGAAGACGCCGCTGCTCGGGAATATGCGGGGAAGGACCTCCGGCGGGACCCGCAGGATCCTGCAGAGCTGCCGGTCCCAGTCGCCCGAGCCGAGGGCCGCCAGGAGCGTCCGCGAGGCGTTGGACACGTCGGTTCCGTGGACGCGGCCGCGGGTCAGCTTCCAGAGGAGCCACGTGTCGACGGTTCCGAAGGCGAGCTCGCCGAGCGCCGCCCGGCGCCGCGCACCGGGGACGTGGTCCAGGAGCCACGCGAGCTTCGTCCCGGAGAAATACGGGTCGAGGAGGAGCCCCGTCCGCCTCCTGAAGAGGGGCCCCAGGCCCTTTTTCCCGAGGGCGGCGCACGCCGCCGCTGTGCGGCGGTCCTGCCAGACGATCGCCNNTCCTCAGCACGGAGGCGGCCACGCGCCGTGTCGCCTCCCACAGGTCGTCCGGGTCGTGCTCGACCCAGCCCGGTCGCGGGAAGTGCTGGGGGAATTCCTCCTGGGCCGATGCGAGAGGCCGGCCGCGCCTGTCGAACAGGATCGCGCGGGACGAGGTCGTGCCCTGATCGAGGGCGAGGACGCAGCGGGGCATGGCGGGGGGGAGGCCCGCCCACCGTCGCAGGCGCCCCGGGCCGGCGCAAGCACCGGCCGGATTGGCAGACGATTGACGCCCCTGGCCGAAGAATGGCTGAACATGCTCGCGCGGGGGCAGTCTCAACCCTACCACCTCACCGACCGAATGACCCACCGACATCACCTTTCCATCCCGGCCGCATTGTGCGCCCTCGCCCTGGCGGCAGGCTGCTCGACCGAGCCGGCGCCGCAGGCGCCGCTGGACACGACCAAGTTCACGGTGGAGAACACCGACCGGTTCGTCGCCCTCGACGCGGCTACCGAGGCCGCGGTCAGCTGCACCGGCCTCCAGGAGCGCAGCCTCGCGGACGGCCGGCTCCAGGTCGTCGCCAACCTGAGGAACAGCGGAGCCGATCCCTTCAATGTGCAGGTCCAGTGCGTCTTCATGGACTCCCAGGGGCTCCCGATCGGCCCGGCCGACTGGCAGGCGGTGGCGATCCCCGCCGGGGCGACCGAGGTCGTCCACTTCACCGCCCAGACTACGGCGACCATGAAGTACTCGATCCGCGTCCGCAGGGCGCGCTAAGGCGCTCTATTTCTTCGGCGGGGCGTTGGCCGGGAATGAGACGTCCTTGGACGCCGCGTCCATGTCCTTGACCGCCGCAGCCACAGCCGCCTTGTCGGCGGCCGAGTCCTTGACGACCGCGCTCCCGTTCGAGAAGTCGAGCGTCTTGCCGTCCTCAATGGGGACGACCGTGTCCACGCGGGGGGCGGCGGCGGGAACGCCGGCCGTCTTGCCGTCCCCGATGGGGACCACCGTCGCCCTGCGGGGGGCCGCCTTCGGCTGCGAGGCGTAGAACCAGAGGGCCGCGGCGGTGACGGCCGCGGCCAGGAGGATGGAAATGACGCGACGCGTGTTCAGGAAAGGTAGCGTTGGACATCGCGGGGCGCTCCGCAATAACACTCGGTCGATGCATGCCGTTTACAGGGAGGCGCGGGCCACGCTGCTCCTGGCGATCCCGATCGCCATAGGGCAGGTGAGCCAGCTGCTGATGGGGGTCACCGACAGCGTCATGATCGGGCGCACGGGGACGGTCCCGCTGGCGGCGTCGGCCTTCGGCGTCGGCATCTTCAACATCTTTTTTATGATCGGGGTGGGACTCCTGACGCCGGTCGCCATCTTCGCGTCGCGGGCGCGGGGCGCCGGCCGCCATGACGAGGCGGGCGAGTACCTGAGGCATGGCCTCCTCCTGGCGGTCGTCTCCGGCATCCTCGAGATCGGCGTCATCGTCCTCCTCGGGTTCCACCTCGAGTGGTTCGGGCAGACCCCCGAGGTGCTGGCCGCCCTGAACCCGTTCTTCGTCCTGATCGGCTTCTCGCTCGTCCCGGTCCTCGCGTACCTGGCGCTCCGCCAGTTCGCGGAATCCATGGGGAGGCCCTGGGTCCCCGTCCTCATCATCCTCGGCGGCGTCCTCCTGAACGTGGTCCTGAACTGGATCCTCATCTATGGGCACCTGGGCGCCCCGCGCCTCGGCCTGACCGGGGCCGGCATCTCGACCCTCATCTCGCGCTCCCTCGGTTCCGCCGTGCTCTTCGGGTGGCTTCGGCTGGATCCCGCCATGAGGAGCGCATGGCCGCGGCGCTGGCTTGCGCCGTTCTCCCGCGAGCGGCTCCGCCGGATGCTCCATGTGGGCCTGCCGGCGTCCGGGAGCCTCCTTTTCGAGGGCGGGGCGTTTTCAGCCGCGACCATCATGATGGGCTGGCTCGGGGCTGCGGCCCTGGCTGCGCACCAGATAGCGCTCTCCTGCGCCGTGATGACCTTCATGGTGCCGCTCGGCGTGTCCATGGCCGTCGGCATGCGGACGAGCGCGGCAGTCGGTGCGGGCGAGCACGCGAGGCTGCGCCCCATATGGATCGGGGGCTCCCTGATGGGCGCCGCCTTCGCCCTCGCGTTCACCTTCGTCTTCCTCGTCTACGGCCGCGCGATCGCGTCCTGCTTCATCGACGACCCGCAGGTGATCTCGACGGCCGCAGTCCTTCTCATCGTCGCCGCCGTCTTCCAGATCTTCGACGGAAACCAGGTCATCAACTCGGCGGCGCTCCGGGGCATCACCGACGTGAAGGTGCCCGCCGTCATCACGTTCGTGGCGTACTGGGTGATCGCGCTCCCGCTTGCGTATGTCCTCGGGATCCGCGGCAGCTTCGGGCCGGCCGGGATCTGGATCGGGCTGGCCGCCGGCCTGGCGGCGGCCTCAATCATGCTGGGCATCAGGTTCCTGCGGCTGACACGCGAGGGCGCGCCGGCCCGCGGCTGACGGCCGGGCCCTCAGCCGGCTCCCAGCGCCTCGGCGAGGGCGGCGATGATCTCGTCCGCCGGCTCCGTCCCCACGCAGAGCCTCAGGAGGTCCGGGTCGAGGCCGTTCGCCTTGAGCTCGGCGCGACCGGCGGGGGTGGTCACCATGTCATAGTGGGCCAGGTACATGAACGGGCAGATGAGCGTCGTCCGCATGCCGAAGCTCGGGCCCTTGGGAAGGCGCAGCCGGTCATAGAACGCGTCGAGGCGGCCGCGGAGCGTGAAGGAGATCATCCCCCCGGTCGCGGTCGGGGAGCGCGCGATCTTCAGGTAGTTGGCGCGCGAGGCGGGCTCGAGCGCCCAGTGCGTCGAGCGGACGGCGGGATGCGAGGCCAGGAACGCGGCGACCCTCGGCGTGCTCTCCTCGATGCGGGAGAGGACCTCTCGCGTGTTGGGGATCTGGGCGGCCAGCCGGGCGAGGTCGCGCGCGTAGGGCGGCTCGACGATGATCGAGATCCTGCGGCGCAGGAAGTCGGCGTCCGGCCCGGCGGGGTTGACGGCGACCAGCCCCGCGATCACGTCCCCCTCGTTGCCCGTGTACTTGGTGAGGCTCGTCACGACGACGTCGGCATGCGGCAGGCAGTCGACGCTGAACGCGGAGGCGAGCGAGGGGTCCAGGATCAGCTTCACCGAGTGCCGGCGGCAGAGCGCGGCGAGCGCGGCCACGTCGGGGGTCTGGACGAGCGGGTTGGTGGGCACCTCGGCGACGAGCCCGGCGATCCGCGGGCCGCGCTCGGCGAGGACCCTCTCGAGGGCGGCCAGGTTCATGACGTCCGGGACGTGGATGTAGTCCTCCCCCGAGGAGGTGAACTTCCTCAGGATGGCGATCGTGTCCAGGTAGAGCCAGCCGAGCTGGACCCAGGCGGTGCGCCCCTTCGAGCCCTGGAGGTCGTTGACCGCGCGGAAGGCCGCATGCACCGCGTTCATCCCGCTGTTCGCGAGGAAGAGGTCCTCGTCGGACGCGCCCGCGAACATCGGCTGCACGAAGCGCACGACCTGCGCGTGCGCGTCGCCGACGAAGGTCGCCTCGGCCCCCGGCTGGGGGCCCGCCCCCATCGCCGCCAGTCGGTCCTCCGCCTCGCGGGATGAGATGAATCCCCCGATGTTCTGGAGGTAGAGCTTCGCGAGGAGCGCCAGCTCCTTCGACTCCGGGTGCGTGACGCCGTGGGCGCCGTCGGCCGCGAATAGGGCGGCCGCGCCCCCGGCCGGGCCGGAGGCCTGGAGGTGGGCGAGGAGCCTGCCGGCCATGCGGCGCGACGAAGCCAGCCAGAGCGTGCGGCCGGCGAGCTTGTTCCGCTCGGAAAGCACGGAGGCCAGCCGCCTGGCGAACGGGTGGACGACGAACCTCGGGTATCCGGTCTGCAGGCTCTCCGTGACCGCCGGGTCCTTCTCCTCATACCCGCGGACGGCCGCCATGGTCGGCAGGCTGCACGAGACGGCGTGCGGGCTGTCGGGTATGGGCGTCCCGAGGGGGATGTGCGCGAATGCCTGCATTCAGGCCGGGAGTGTTGGGGGCCCGGCCGCCATGGCAACCGGAAGGTGGCGGCCATCGTGTCATCCGCCGCGCCTTGGATTGCGCTTTTTTTCGCGGGGCGCGCCCGCTAGGCTGCCCATTGTGTCCTCCATCACAACCCTCCATCCCGCCTTCCTCTGCACGGTCCTGTCGACGTCGACCCTCGCCGTCCTGATCGCGGCGCACCCCGTCCCGGGCGCCGCCAACGGGGCCGAGATGGGGCTCCTCGTGGCTGTCGGGCGCCCTACCCGGTGAGGATCGTCTCCTGGAACGTCAACGGGGTGCGCGCGGCCCTGAAGAAGGGTCTCCTCGGTTACATCGAGAAGGCCGACGCGGACGTCGTCTGCCTCCAGGAGACGAAGGCCCATCCCGGCGACGTCCAGCACGTGAAGTGGCCCCGCGGCTACGAGGTGTTCTGGAACAGCGCCGAGAAGAAGGGGTACAGCGGGACGGCCATCCTGACGCGGGTGAGGCCGAAGAACGTCTGGAACGGGATCGGCGCGAAGGTCCACGACACCGAGGGCCGCGTGCTGGCCGTCGAGTTCCCGGACTTCTGGCTCGTGGACGTGTACCAGCCCAACTCGCAGCGCGGGCTGACCCGGCTCGACTACCGGGTGAAAAAGTGGGACCCGGCGTTCCGCAGGTACCTGAAGGGGCTCCAGGCAAAGGGGAAGCCCGCGGTCCTCTGCGGCGACCTGAACGTCGCCCACACGGAGATCGACCTCGCGAACCCGAGGACGAACCGGCGCAACGCCGGCTTCACCGACGAGGAGCGGACGAGCTTCGGCAGGCTCCTCGAGGGCGGCTTCGTGGACACGTTCCGGGAGTTCGAGAAGGGCCCCGGGCACTATTCCTGGTGGAGCCAGATGGGCGACTGCAGGGCCCGCAACGTCGGGTGGCGGGTCGATTACTTCGTCGCCTCGGAGAAGCTGCGCCCGGCGCTCAAGCGGGCGTGGATCAGCCCCGAGGTGATGGGAAGCGACCACTGCCCGGTCGGCCTCGAGATCGGCTGAGCCAACGGGGGAATTTATCGGTTGGCGGCCGGCGGCCGCCCCCGCAAGATCGCCGGCCGTGAAGCTCGTCGCAAAGGTCTTCGGGGTCCTGGTCGCCGTCTGGGTGCTCCTCGTCCTCGTCGGGTTCGTCCTGCCCGGGCACTACCGGGTGGAGCGCTCGACCGTCATCCAGGCGAAGCCGGCCGCGCTCTATCCCCTGGTCGGGGACCTGAGGGCCTGGCAGCTCTGGGGTGTCTGGTTCCAGCGCGACCCCGCGATGCAGATCGAGTACTCGCCCGCGACGAGCGAGGTCGGGGCCTGGAGCGAGTGGAAGAGCAAGAGCCAGGGCGACGGCAAGATGACCATCTCGGCCGTGCGGCCCCCGGAGGACTTCGAATACCGGATGGACTTCAAGGACATCGGCATGGTCTCCCACGGCGTCATGGCGCTCGAGCCCGCGGGCGGCGGGACGAAGGTGACGATGATCATGGAGGGCGACCTCGGCCACAACCCCCTCTACCGCTGGTTCGGCGTGTTCATGGACAAGCTCGTGGGGCCCGACTTCGAGTCCGGGCTCTCCAACCTGAAGAGGCTGGGCGAGGCGAGGACGCGCTAGGGCCCGACCGACCCATGGACGACCTGAAGAGCCTCATGCTCGGGCCGCCGCGCCTCACGCTCGCGGCGGCCGAGAGCATGACGAGCGGCCGCGTCCAGGCGCGGATCGGCGCGATCCCGGGCGCCTCGGAGTTCTTCCTCGGCGGCGTGACGGCCTACTCGCTGGACCAGAAGGTGCGCCACCTGGGGGTCGAGCGCGCGGCGGCGGCGGCCGCCAACAGCGTCTCGAGCGGCGTCGCCGAGCAGATGGCGAAGGGCGCGTGCGGCCTCTTCGAGTCCGACGTCGGCGTCGCGACGACGGGCTACGCCGAGCCGTCCGCGGAGTGGAAGGTCGACGCCCCGTTTGCCTGGTGGGGACTCGCCCGGAGGCTCCCCGGCGGGGAATTCTCGGTCCTGAGCGGCCGGGTCGACTGCCCGGGGCTCCCTCGCGTCGAGGCCCAGGAGCGCGCGGCGGCGGCGGCCCTCGACGCCCTCTGCGCCTGGCTCAGGGGGCCAGCTGCTGCACGTAGCTCATGAGCGGCTGCACCTCGCTCGGCGGGCTGACCCAGTCGCTGTAGAGGAGCTCCGGCATCGTGTAGGTCGTGTTGTAGAGGTTGAAGTTGGCGTAGTCGTTGCGCTGGACGTGGCCGGCCTTGACGGTGGCGCCCGCGAAGAGGCCGACCGACCTCCTGTAGACGAGGACCGGCGCGATGAAGGTCCGCGTGGCGTTGCTCTCGACCTCGGCGGAGCTCGGGCCGGCGACCGCCTTGGCGTCGACGCCGATGTTGATGCGGCTCGTGAAGAGGAGCCGGGGCGTGGCGTCGTCGGTCAGGATGCAGACCGTGTCGACCGCCTTGGCGCCCACCTGGGGCCCGAGGCTCGCCTCGCTGGCGTCGATCAGGACCGGAAGGCTCCAGTGCCCGTCCGCCTTCTTGACCATCAGGACCCCGTAGCCGCCCTTGACGGCGAAGATGAAGCCCGCCTTGAACTGGCTCAGGATCATGACCCCCCGAGCCCTCTGCCAGACGGCCTGGGGTATGGCGGTGTCGGGGTTCGCCATGAACTCCCTCAGGATCGCCTCGCAGGTCTCGACCCGCACGACCAGGTCGGAGCGCGACGTGTGCTCGTCGTTGGCGCGGACGGACGCGGCGCCAAGGAGCGCGATCAGGGGCAGGATGAGAAATTTCTTCATGGCTGGAGGATGTGTTAAAACAGGCCGGTGGCGTCTTGGAAAGCGCGGATTGGCGCAAGTTCCCCCTGCGTGCGCCCCGCTAGTCGAGCCCGCGCGCCGCGAGCTGGTCCTCGTCCCACCCCAGGTAGTGCCCCAGCTCGTGGAGGTAGGTGAGCCGCACCTCGTCCCTGTAGGCCCCGGGGTCGCCCTCGGCGAAATCCCATAGGTTGGCCGTATAGAGGTAGATCTGCGGCGGCATCGGGTCGCCGCCCGAATCGGCGCCGATCGGGCTCCCGCTGAAGAGGCCAAGGAGGTCGGCTTCGAACCCGTCCGCGATGAGCTCCCTTGACGGGCGGGGCTCGAAGCGGACCGCCGCCGCCCTCGCCGCATCCAGGATGTCGGGCGGCAGCTCGGCCAGCGTCGCCGCGACAGCCTCGGACGCCAGGCGCACGAGGCGCGACCCCTTCATCGGCCCTCCGTGGACAGGTCGAACCTCTCGAACCTCCCGCCGAGGAACCAGACGCCGACCGCGGCCTCGGCGCCCAGGACCGGCAGGACGACCACCGACGCGAGGACGACCGCGGGCCCGATCCCGATCACCCACTGGGACGAGAAGATGATCAGCCACGCCGCGAGCGCGGCCGGGACGACGACCACCAGCGCGCAGAGAAGCTGGAAGAGGCCGAAGATCAGCCGCTGCCCGAACATCTCGACCCCGCCCGTGCGGGCCCGGGACGACTGGTACCACCCCGGCATGAGCACCATGATCGTGTTGGGGACAATCAGCTGGATCAGGCAGAGGAGGGGGGCGGCGACGCCGAGGCACGCGACCACGGTCACGCGGACCCCCTTCGTCAGCCATTCGATCCCGCCCGACGAGCCGACGAAGCCGGCCGAGGCGAGGATCGTGATCCAGAGGACCGCGGTGAGTATCGCCGTCGGCGCCAGGAGCTCGCCGAGCGCGAGCCTCCAGCCCTCGAGGGGGTAGGTCTTCAGGAGGTCCGCGCACGGCAGGTCGTTTCGCAGGTCCTTGCGGGCGATCTGCGGGCCGAGGAGGAGCGTGTAGCCCGCGATGATGCAGCTGAACATGACGACCACGATGCCGACCGCCCCGGCGTCCGCGGGGTCGCGCTTCACGAGGATCGGCTTCAGGGAGACGGACAGCCACACCGAGAGGCCGAGCAAGATGAC
>PMSP01000328.1 GCA_003168315.1 Opitutaceae bacterium | reverse complement strand
GCCTTGAGGCCGGCAGCCGCCTTGCTCGCGGCCGCGAAGCGCGTCCCCCCGGTCTCGACCGGCGGCTGCGCGGCGGGAACGCTCATTGCCTCCTCCTCGGGGTTCTCAATCTTGTCCATGTCTTGCTCCGCAGGGAGGGAAACGCGCACTGCGGCCCACGTCAAATCGGGTTTGCGATCACCGGGGTCCCGGGCGACGATACCGTCCCGACCGCCCTCGGGCCCGAATGCAGACCCCATCGAACATCCAGATGATCGGCGACGAAATCGCCATAGCCTGGAGCGACGGCGCCGAGTCCTTTCTGCGCCCCGACCTGCTGCGCCGCGCATCCCCGAGCGCCGAGACCCAGGGGGAGCGCGACGTGTTCGGCAACCAATACGGGGGCGCCGGCCGGGCCGACTACTCCGGCGTCCGGGTCCTCGGCTGGGAGCTGATCGGCAACTACGCGCTCAGGTTCGAGTTCAGCGACGGGCACAGGACCGGGCTTTACACCTACGATTACCTGCGAAAGCTGGGCACCCTTCCCCAGAACTGACCATGGCCAAACCCGTCTCGTTTCCCGCGCCCACCACCCCCGCCGAGGTTGAACTCGGAACGCTCCTGCAGCCGAAATTCGGCCCGGACGGATTGATCCCCTGCATCACCGTGGACCACGCGACGAACGAGGTGCTCATGTTCGCCTACATGAGCGCGGAGTCGCTCGCCCGGACGATCGAGACGCGGAAGGCGACCTACTGGAGCCGCTCAAGGAACAAGCTCTGGGTGAAGGGCGAGGAGTCCGGCAACCTGCTGCGGGTCGTCGACCTGTACGTGGACTGCGACCAGGACGTGCTGCTCCTCAAGGTCGAGAACGCGGGGCCGGGGGCCTGCCACAACGGGTACCGCTCCTGCTTCTACCGCAGGCTCGTCCCCGGCGCGGACCCGGACGGGGCCCTCGCGCCGACGCTCGAGTTCGCGGCCGAGCGGACCTTCGACCCGGCGGCGGTCTACGGCAAGAAATGACCCGCCCTCAATCGAGGTCGGCCTCGTCGACTATCGTGATCATCACGTCGGCGCTGGAGACCACCTGGCCGTCCACCGTGCAGGTGACGGTGGCGAGGGCGATCTTGTTGTTGCGGACCTTGGTCAGCTTCGCGTGGATGCGCAGCTGGTCCCCCGGCCGCACGGGCCTGCGGAACTTCACCTTGTCCGCGCTCATGAAGAACGCCGGCCTCGGGACCCAGCCGTTCCAGCGGACGATGAGGACGCCGGCCGCCTGGGCCATCGCCTCCAGCTGAAGGACCCCGGGCATCACCGGGTTGCCCGGGAAGTGCCCGTTGAAGTAGGGCTCATTGAAGGTGACGTTCTTGATGGCGACCAGCTCCTCGTCCCCCTTCACCTCGACCACGCGGTCAATCATGACGAACGGGTAGCGGTGCGGAAGGACGTCGAGGATGCTGCGGATGTCGAGCGTCTCGACGTCCATGGCGGGCGTCGGCCTGAGGGCCCCCTTCCTTCTCGCCCCGCCCCTCTTCCTCTGCTCCTGGAGGCGCTCGAAGAGGACCTTCGTCAGCTCGGCGTTGATCGCGTGCCCGGGGCGGGTCGCCACGATGTGCGCCTTGAGCGGCAGGCCGAGGAGCGAGACGTCGCCGATGATGTCCAGGATCTTGTGGCGGACGAACTCGTCCTTGAAGCGCAGTGGCTCCTTGGACATGATCTTGTCGCCCTTGATGACGACGGCGCAGTCGAGGGACCCGCCGCGGATCTTTCCGAGCTTCAGGAGCTCCTCGATGTCCTCGTAGATCGTGAACGTGCGCGCCGGGGCGATCTGGGAGACGAAGGTGTCGGGGTCGATCGACAGCGAGAGGTGCTGCGTGTGGATCCCCCGGTCGTCGGCCGAGGTGCAGGAGATCTTCAGGCCGTCGTGCGGGAGCGCGATGATCGAGGAGTTGCCGCGCGCCACGGAGACGGGGGCGTCGAGCGTGTAGTACTCGCGCTCCCTGTCCTGCTCGACCGGCTCGCCCTCGATGATCAGGTTGACGAAGGGCCGGGCGGATCCGTCCATGATCGGGGGCTCGGACGCGTTCATCTCGACGAGGACGTTGTCGACGCCGCAGCCGCTGAGCGCGCTCAAGACGTGCTCGCAGGTGTGGATCTTGGCATGGCCGGACTGGATCGTCGTCGCTCGGACCAGGTCCGTCACGTGGTCCACCCGCGGCTGGATCTCCGGCGCCCCGCTCAGGTCGATGCGCTTGAACACCACCCCGTGGTTCACCGGGGCGGGCTTCAGCGTCAGGGTAACGGCCTCGCCGGTATGGAGCGCGTTGCCCTTGATGGTGACGGGGCGCGACAGGGTCCGTTGTTTCATTCTTGCGGCTCATTGTCTCCAAGCCGGGCCCGGCAGCGCAAGCGCGGAGAGGCTGCCCGGGTCGGCTTGACAGGTGGGTAAGGGTGCTTAGGACTGAACCTTCCCGCATCCCCCAAGCCCATTCCGATACGCCCAGCCGCCATGCCCGCAGCCAACGACATACGCAAAGGTCAGGTCATCAAACATAACGGCGAGCCCCACCTCGTCATGGAAACCCAGCACAGGACCCCCGGCAACCTCCGCGCGTTCGTGCAGGTGAAGATGCGCAACCTGCGCTACGGGAAGGCCCTGGACCAGCGCTTCGCCTCGACGGACACGATCGAGGTGCTGCCGACCGACCGGCGGACTCTCGAGTTCAGCTACGCCGACCGCGACGCCTTCGCCTTCATCGACCCGACCACCTTCGACCAGATCGAGCTCACGGCGGAGACGCTCGGCGACGTTAAGAACTACCTGACGGCCGGCGGCAAGGTGGACGTCCTCTTCGTTGACGACAAGCCCCTCACGGTCGAGCTCCCCTCCGCCGTCAACCTGAAGGTCATCGAGTCCGCCGACGGGATCCGGGGCGACACGACCAGCAACGTGCAGAAGCCGGCAAAGCTCGAGACCGGCCTCGTGATCCAGGTGCCCCTCTTCGTCAAGGAAGGCGAGCTCGTGCGGGTCAGCACGGCCGACGGAAGCTACCTCGGGCGCGCCTGAGGCGGGCCGCCGCTCAGGCGAGCCTCGCCCAGAGCACCTTCAGGTACCGGCTCTCAAGGCAGTTGGAGAACACCGGGTGGTCCGGGCCGGCCTCCGTGCGGTCGATGAACTGGAGCCTGCGGTTCAGCCGGTGGGCCGCCTTGATCACGTGCTGCTCGAAGTCCTCCAGGCTCAGGAGGCCCGAGCAGGAGCAGGTCACGAAGATCCCGCCCGGCCTGACGAGGCCGATCGAGAGCTGGTTCAGGTCCTCGTATTTCTGGCGGCCCTCCCAGTTGCCGTGGGCGTCGCGGGTGAAGATGAACTTCGGCGGATCGAGGACCACCAGGTCCCACGACTCCTTGTTCTGGAACATCTGCCTCGCGTAGGCGAAGGCGTCGGCGTGGACGAGGCTGAGCCGCACCTGGTTCAGGTTGGCGTTGCGCCGGGCCTGGGCGACCGACACCTCGTCCAGGTCCACGCTCGTCACCTCGGCCGCCGC
>PMSP01000270.1 GCA_003168315.1 Opitutaceae bacterium | reverse complement strand
CATCGCCTTCTTCTCCAGCCCCTCCTGCACGCGGTTCTCGCCGACGGCGCGGATGCCGTAGCGCGCGGCGTATTCCGCGGCCTCGGCCGGCTGCGACTTCGTCACCGCGATCAGCAGGCCCTCGCTCTCGCTCCGGCGCGCGAGCGCGCACGCCTGGGCCATCCGGGAGCGCACGGCGTCGGCGCGCCGCTTGAAATCCTCGAAGTCCAATAGCATTTGGTGTTAGAAAAACTACTTCTTGGTTTACCCGAACGGGCCCCCTTGTACTCTGAAGTCAACAACGTCCGCTAATCATGCAAATTGAAAACTTTAAAATCTTCGCGGACCTGGTTGAGACGAAGAGCTTCTCCAAGTCAGCCAAGCTGAACAGCATCACGCAGTCCGCCGTGAGCCAGCAGGCCCGCGCGATGGAGCGGCACTTCAAGGCGCTCCTGGTCGACCGGAGCCAGAAGCAGTTCCAGCTGACGCGCGAGGGCCAGCGGGTCTACGAGTCCGCGAAGGACGTCCTCCACGCCTACGACACCCTGCTCTCGGAGCTCCAGGAGATGAAGAAGGTCGTCAGCGGGACGATCCGGATCTCGACCATCTACTCGATCGGCCTCCATGAGCTGCCGCCCTACATCAAGAGGTTTCTCCATGACTTCCCGTCGGTGAACGTGCGGGTCGAGTACCGCCGCTCGAACCTGGTCTACGAGGACATCCTGCACAACTGCGTGGACTTCGGGCTGGTGGCCTTTCCCGCCAAGGTCCGCCAGATCGAGAACATCCCGTTCAGGAACGACCACCTGATCGTCATCTGCCACCCGCAGCACGCCCTTGCGAAGCGCAGCGAGGTGACGGTCGCCGAGCTGGCGGGCCAGAAGTTCATCGGCTTCGACCCCGACATCCCCACCCGCAAGGCCGTGGACCAGATATTCCGGGACAACAAGCTGGAGGTCGAGACAGTCATGGAGTTCGACAACATCGAGACCGTTANNGGTCGTCCAGGAGGCGAAGCAGGGGACGCTCGCCGTCCTGCGGTTCAAGGGCGGCGAATTCACGCGCCCGCTCGCCATCCTGCACCGCAAGGGCCGTGTCCTAACGCCGGCCATGAAGAAGTTCATAGAGACCCTGGAGATCGACCTTCCGGAGGCCGGCGGGGCGTAGTTTGCGAAGGCCTGAGGCGTGTGCCACCGTTTGCGGTCCTCCAACCGCACATCCCATGAAATCCGTCCTCCTTCGCCTGGCCGCCGCCGCCCTGCTTTCGCTGACCCCCGTCGCGCTCCTCAGGGCCGNNCGACTTCTGGGCGACCTGGTGCCCCCCGTGCCGGACGGAGATACCCGGGTACATCGTGCTCCAGAAGAAATATGCCGCCGACGGGCTCGTTGTCGTCGGGGTGTCCGTCGACACGGACGGCGTGATTCCCGTCAGGAAGTTCGTGAAGGACTTCGGCATCAACTACACGATCGTCATGGCGGACGACAACATCCAGGACGCCTTCGGGCCCCTCCAGGGCTATCCGACCACATTCATCATCGATCGGGACGGGGTGATCCGGAACAAGAAGCTCGGGAGGATGCCCGCCGCGGAGTACGAGAAAAAGGTCCTGGCGGTCCTGAAGCCGCCCACTTTGTAGACGGCGCGGGGCTGGCGATAACCCCTTAACGCCAGCCCCGCTATTAGTCTGGCCGACTTTGAAGCCGGCTCGATACTACCCAAAACCCCGCATTGCGCAGGATGTGAGTGTTCACTAGCAGCCCGCGTGCCATCTGGTTAGTCTTTTGCAAATTGGAGCGCGGTTCCCAGTTCGTCGGCGATGATCCGGTCATCCTGGCAGCGCGGCATCTTGTTTTGGCCGCCCCACCTGCCGTGGTAGCGCATCCAGTGCTCGAAGACACCGGGCATGACGAGCCTGACGAACGGGGCTTCGAGGATGCCCGAGTGGCGCCTGGCGTCATATTCCGCGTTCAGCTGGAGCAGCTCCGCGTCCAGCTCCGCCGCGATGATGGGGCCGGTCGGGGTTATGTCCGTGCCCGGCTTCAACTCGACCCACCATTCATGCCGCCCGCGCAGGCTGCCCATCGCCCGGTCCGTGATGATGGGCGCAACGTGAAAATTGACGATCGTCCACCGGTTGCGGCTGCACACGGCCAGGAGGGCGGCCGTGATCTCCTCCTCGCTCACGTTCTCGCGGAAGGCGTTCAGCCGCAGCCTCGTGCGCCCCACATAGGTGAGCCGCGCCGGCTCCGTCGAGACGAAGCGCACGACGTCACCGTTCGCATAGCGCGCCAGTCCCGACGGGGTTGTGATGACGAGGGCGTAGTCGACCCCGACCTTCACGTCTGAGAGCGGAACCGCCTGGGCGCCAAGCTCCGCCAGGCGCCGCTCGTCGAAGCGCGACATGGGGAGGAACTCAAAGAACACTCCCGAGTCCGCCATGAGGCGCAGGCCATCGGAGGGCTCGGCGTCCTGCGAGGCGACGAAACACTCCGCCGCGCGGTAGACCTCGTGGAAGTTGACGGCGGGTCCGAGGAGCGACCGGAGTTCTTCTTGGAACGGGGCTATCGGCACGCCCCCATGCGTGAAGCACTCGAGGTTCGGCCAGAGGGCCTGGAGGTTCTCCACCGGCTCACCTGCCCGCGAGGCGACGTCCCGCAGCGCCTCGGCGATGACGAGGGCCCAATTGGGGATCCCGGCCAAAAGCGTGATGTCGAGCGTCGCGGTGCGCTCGGCCATCGCCGCCACCTTCTCCGTCCAGTCGGTCGTCTGGGCGATCTCCGCTCCGGGCTCATACAGGTGCTTTTCCATCCAGCGCGGCATGTTGAGGGCCGAGATGCCGCTCAATTCCCCCGAATAGGCCTCGAAGTGCTCCGAGTCGGGGATCAGCGAGAGGGCGGTGGAACCGCCGGTGAAGAGGTGGCGGCCCCGCAGGACGCGGGTGCTCCCGACCCTCGCCATGTACCAGAGGGCCGACTCGAGGCCGCACCGCTTGAAGTGGTCGAGCATCGCCTCGGTCACCGGGAGGTACTTCGGGGTGCCGTTCGTCGTCCCGGCGGAGACGCAGTAGATCTGGCATTTCCCGGGCCAGAGGACATCGGGCTCCCCCTGCTTCATGCGCTCAATGTGCGGGGCGACCGCCGAGTGGGAGCGCAGGTTGATCTTCGAGCGGAAGGATTCGTAGTCCATTCCGGACTCGATGCCGGCGCCCTTCCAGACCTCGGCCCGCGCGAGGCGCGGCGTGAGGCGCCCGAACGCCGACTCCTGGGCCGCCACGGCGTCGCCTTCCCGCCTCAATCGCCTTGCCGCGCGGGCTGATAGAAAGCCTGCGCCGATCGTAAGGAAGCTTTTTGGGACGACTGGCATACCTGCACCTGCGGCACAAAAGCAGCGTACGGTTGTC
>PMSP01000268.1 GCA_003168315.1 Opitutaceae bacterium | reverse complement strand
AACGCCTCTAGGTACACGCCAAGCGACGCCACCCTGATCCCGACGGGCGTGATCGCGGACGTCGCCGGGGGGCCGCTCGACTTCACCCAGGCCAAGCCCATCGGCCGCGACCTGCTGAGGGTCCCCGGCAACACACACGGCTACGACCACAACTACGTGATCGACGGGGGGGGCCGCGGGCTCGTCCTTGCGGCGCGCGCGACCGATCCCGCGTCGGGACGCTCGATGGAGGTCCTGACGGACCAGCCGGGCGTCCAGCTCTACACGAGCAACGGGTTCGACGGGAGCCTGGTCGGCAAGGCAGGCCAGGCCTATCCCAGCCACGCCGCCTTCTGCCTCGAGACCCAGCACTATCCCGATTCCGTGAACAAGCCCTCCTTCCCGACGACGATCCTGCATCCCGGGGAGACCTTCCGGAGCACGACGATCTACCGGTTCTCGGCGAAGTGACCTGGCGTGAGCTAGCCGCCGGAGACCCACAGGCCGCACCCGAGTGACGGCACCTCCAAGTCGGCCTCCACCTTGCGGGTGGCCGCGCGGCTCGCCGAGGAGAGGAACCGGTCGTGATCGGCGAGCTGCTTCCACGCACCGGACGAGGCGACGTCGCCGATCGAGATCGTCGCGTCGCCGCCCGTGGGATTGATCGCGAAGAGCAGGCGCTCCGACCCCTTCGACAGGTCCGCGTTCAAGAGGACGGCGAGCGGGGACCCGCCGCTGTTGAAGAAATGGAAGAAGCCCTCCGAGGGCCGGCTGAAGTGCCTGAGGAGCCGGCCGCGGTGCCCCTTCCGGAACGAAATCCAGTCCGCGAAGTAGGCGTGGGTGGCCAGGTTCCGGAACATCCTCTTGTAATCAAGCGCGTTCACATCCCCGCGCTGGTAGGTGTTGCCGAGGCCCCCCTTCGAGCGCAGGAAGTCCTGGCCCTCGGCGAGCATGGGGATGCCGACGGACATGAAGAGGATGGCCGCCATCAGGTGCGTCCGGCGCACGTCGTTCTGCGTCGGGTTCGTCCCGTCGAAGCCCGCGTTCTCGGTGATCGAGTCGAGCCATGTCCTGTCATCGTGGGACTCGGTGTAGTTGACGGTCTGGGCCGGCCACTTCGCAAAGTACCAGGGGGAGCCCCGCAGGAAGTACTCGAGCCGCTCGGCGGGCGAGTGGCCCCGCACGTAGTCCTTCACGAAGTTCCTGAACCCGTCGTTCCACGAGGCCCAGCCTGTGTCGCGGAGAGCTCCGGCGATGTGGCCGCGGAAGCTCCAGGGCTCGGCGATCAGAATCACGTTCGGCTTCGCGCGCTTCACCTCCTCCTCGATTTGCTTCAGCACCTCGACGCCGAGCAGCTCGGCCAGGTCGAAGCGGAAGCCGTCGATGCCGTAGGCCTTGATCAGGTGGATGCAGCTGTCGATGATCAGCCTCCTCGCCATCGCCGCGCCCGCCCGCAAGTCGTTGCCGCACCCGCTCCAGTTGGCCAGGTTGCCGGCGGCGTCCTGCTCGAAGTAGTAGCGCCGGTCGATCGACATCAGGTGCGGCGGGTCGCCCACGTGGTTGTAGACGACGTCGAGGATGACGGCGATACCCCGGTCGTGGAACGCCTTCACGAGGCGCTGGAACTCATGGACGCCCGACGCCTCGGCCGGGGAGAGCGAGTAGCTGCTCTCAAGGGCGAAGTATGAGTTCGTCATGTAGCCCCAGTGGTATTCCTCGGTGGTCTTGTTATCGAACTCCTGGACCGGCTGGAGCTCGACGCAGTTGACCCCGAGGTGGTGCAGGTAGAACTCGGGGCTCTCGACCCACTTGAGGAGCCCCGTGAATCCCAGGCGCTCGGCCGGCGAAGCCTTGATCGGCGCCTTGGCCACCAGGTCGCGCACATGGGCCTCGGCGATCA
Source organism: Opitutaceae bacterium (assembly GCA_003168315.1). Taxonomy (GTDB): domain Bacteria; phylum Verrucomicrobiota; class Verrucomicrobiia; order Opitutales; family Opitutaceae; genus Palsa-1447. Next base: position 1,472 of record PMSP01000268.1, on the reverse strand, counting down.
CGAGGTCCTGCCAGTGGGGGGTCTTGAATTCCTCGTCGCCGGCTCCGATCCAGGCGCGGTCGAGGACGATACCCGGTCCGACCCTGTCGACCGCGGCGAGGGCGTACGGGTCCAGGACGTCGGTCCTCGTGAAGACCTTGCCGGTCTCCCCCTCCACGCCGTCTATCGAGTACCAGTAGAACCACCCGTGCAGGTTCCGGTCGAGCTCGACCTCCCAGAGGCCCTCGGCGCCGTGGCCGTCGCCGCGCCGCGCGAGCGCGAACGAGTCCGCGTGCGCCTTCTTCGCGAGGTCGTGGCAGGCATGGAGGGTCACCGATTCCGCCCGCGGGACAAATATCCGGAATGTCGTCGATTTTCCCGAGACGAGCGCCCCGAGGGGAAGGTCCGTTCCGAGGTCGAAGAAGAAGTCCCCTGGGATGAGCGGAAGCGCGCCCGCGGACGTGTTCGCGCCAGCCGCGACGGTCCATGCGCCCGCCAGGTCGAGCGGCGATGAGAGCTCGAAGCGCCATAGGTGGGCGCCGGTCCTCTGCGGGTCGATAACGCGGTTGACGGCCCCGGTGTCGTCCCTGATGCAGTTCGGGGCGTCATCGCGCGGGAGCAGCCATTGGTTCTCACCCGTGACAAACTTGAAGAGGACCTCGTCGCCGCCGTGAAGCACCTTGGCCTCAGGGCCCGTCCAGAGGAGCAGCCGCTCCCCGTCAAGTTCCTCCACCTTGAGCCGCCATTCCTCGCTGCCGACCGCGGCCTGCCAGCCGTTGAACGGCCCGGCGACGTATACCCGGTCGTTCACGGGGTCCACCCCCCCGCTGCGCTTGAGCGGCAGCGCGAAGGCGAAGGTCGCGGGTTCCTTGAGGAAATAGCGGTAGGTCTTGGCCGCGGCGAGGTGCGGCGCCTGCCGGAACAACTTCACCTCGACCGACCCCGAGAGGGCGATCGCCGGTGATGCGGGCTGGTCCCAGTTGCGGTCGAATTCGACAATGCCCGAGGAGAGCGAGTCGAGCCACGCACGGACGAGTCTTGGGGCGGGGTTGGGCATTCCGTTGAAACTTGAACCTCGAGCCTACCGGGAGTCGGGGCGCCTCGGCAAGCACACCGCGTCAAATTGCGCCGAAAATATGCGGACGACATGAAAGCCGGGGCTTGATAGCGTAGGGTCATTGAAACAGCCCCGCCCATGAGAATGACCCACGCGCACATGTATTCCCGCTTCCTGGCCAGCGATCCGGCCTGGAATGGCCGTTTCTTCACGGGCGTGCTGACGACGGGGATCTACTGCCTGCCGTCCTGCAAGGCGAAGAAGGCCAAGGCCGCGAACGTGCGGTTCTTCCCGTCCTGCGAGGCCGCGCGCGGCGCGGGGCTGCGCCCGTGCCTCAAGTGCCACCCCGACGACTTTGCCAGGGGGGCCGACCCCGTGCTGGAGTCGATCGAGATCCTGGTGGCGGAGGTCCGGGCCGACCCTGTCCGGTTCCGTG
>PMSP01000074.1 GCA_003168315.1 Opitutaceae bacterium | reverse complement strand
GGTTGCCCGGCCAGTGGTAGGCCGTCAGGACCGCCATCGCGTCGTCCGTGAACTCGATCAGGTTCGTGTCCACGAGGGGGTTCGTCGCCCTCATGGAGAAGTGCTTCACGAGGAGCGGGATGTCGTCCTTGCGGTCGCGAAGCGGCGGCATGTGCAGCGGGAGCGCCGCGACCCGGTAGAAGAGCTCGTCGTTGAACTTGCCCTCGTCGACCATCTTTTCCAGGTCCTCGGTCGTCGTGCAGACTAGCCGGAAGGCGTGGGCCGTGTTCCGGAGGACGCTGACGAGCTCCTTCTGCACCGGCAGGGCGAGGCCCTCCAGGTGCTGGAGGAAGAGGGTCCCGCCCTTGGCCGACTTGACCCAGGGGCCCCCCTCCCCGTTCTCGCCCAGAAGTCCGTCCCGGAAGCTCTTCTCTGAGCTGAGCGAGCAGTCGATCCGGACAAAGCGCGACACGTCGGCGCCCGTGACGCCGTGGAGGATCTCGGCGACCGAGGCCTTCCCGGTCCCGTTCTCGCCGACCAGGAGGACCGGCGAGCGAACCGCCGCCAGCTTCTTCACCTGCTGGATCAGCTTCTTTATCTGCGCGCTCTTGCCGATCAGGCGGCCCTCGATGTCGGCCAGCTTGACGCCGGTCCCGGCGGGGGCGACTGAGCGCTGCGCCTGGATGTCCCGGAACTCGATCCCGCGCCGGAGCGTCGCGATCAGCTCGTCGACCCGGAAGGGCTTCTGGAGGTAGTCGAAGGCCCCGAACTTGAGGGCCTGGACGGCGCTCTCCGTGCTGGCGTAGGCCGTCATGATGATCGTGACGGAGGTGGGGTCGTACTGCTTCAGCTGCTTCAGCAGCGTGATCCCGTCCATCGGCTTCATGTCGATGTCCGCGAGGACCATGTCGAACTTCTCGGCCTTGTAGCGGCTCAGCGCCGTCTCGCCGTCGGTCGCGAACGCCGTCTGGAACCCGGTGGGCTGGATGACGGCATCCAGCATCTCGTGGATCGATATGAGGTCGTCGACAATGAGGACGGAGGGCATGGCTGAATCGTGGAGGGTAGAGAGTCCCCCGTGGTGCGCGCCAAGTCAACCACGCCCGGTGCCGGGCGCGGGCGAGGATCAGCCCATTCCGCCGGCGACGGCGCCGAGCTGGAAGATCGGCAGGAACATCGCCATGACGATGCCGCCCACGATGATGCCGAGGAAGACGATGAGGAGGGGCTCGATCAGGGACGTGAGGGCGCTGACCGTGGCATCGCACTCGACGTCGTAGAAGTCGGCGATCTTGTTCATCATCCCGTCGACGTTGCCGGTCGCCTCGCCCGCCTTGACCATGTGCTTCATCATCGGCGGGAAGAATTCGTTGGAGGCGAGGATCTCGGAGACCTGGCCGCCCTGGCTGACGTGCTTGGAGATCTCGACGCAGGCGTCCTCGATCTGGACCTTGTTGCTCGCGGAGGCCACGATCTCGAGCGTGCGCAGGATGGGGACGCCGGAGCGGATCAGGGTCGCGTACGTCCGGCAGAACCGCGACAGCGCGATCTTGTGGACCAGGTTGCCGAAGATGGGGGCGCGGACCAGGGCCTGGTCCTTCAGGCGGCGGCCCTTGGGCGTCGCGACGAACCGGGCCATGAGCCAGTAGGCCCCGTAGACCACGATGGCGATCAGCCACCAGAACTTGCCCATGAAATGGCTGACGTCGATCAGGACCTGGGTCGGGACCGGCAGCTTTGCGCCGAAGTCCGCGAACATGGCCGCGAAGACGGGGATGACGAAGATGAGGAGGACGTTGACGAGCACGACCGCGAGCGAGATGACGCCGATCGGGTAGGCCATCGCCGACTTGACCTTCTTCGTCAGCTTGACCGTGGCCTCGAAGTAGCCTGCGACCTTGCCGAGGATCTCGGCCAAGCCGCCGCTCGCCTCGCCGGCCTCGACCATCGAGATGAAGAGCGTCGGGAAGGCCCTCGGGAACTTCTTAACCGAGGACGAAAACGAGTTGCCCTGGGAGATGTCGAGGCGGACGTCGCGGATGATGATCCGGAAGCGCGGGTCCTCCGTCTGGTCCTGCAGGGCCTCGAGGCACTGCACGAGCGGCAGGCCGGCCACGAGGAGCGACGCCAGCTGCTGCGTGAACATCGTCAGCTCGCCCAGGGGAAGCTTGTATTTCTTGGCGCCCTTCTCGAGCGACTTCTGCTTGGCAAGGGCCTGCGCCTGGAGCACGTCGCCGCCCGGCTTCTTGCCCACCAAGCGCGGGGTTGAGGCGGCGGCCGTAGAGGCTGAGGAGAAAATTGCCATGAGATGCTTAAAACAGGGTGCACGCCGCCCCGCAATACCCTTTTGCAGCGGACTTTACCCATGAAAAAACCGTAAAGGAAGCCCCTCAGGGAGAGGCATTTGATGGGGGTCCTTCTCCTGATCAGGTTGCAGGCGGGGGCACGGAGGCGCAAGGAACCTCATTATCGCCGGCGGGAACCGGGCGGGAATCTCAGGCCCGGAGGCCCTCCTACTACGCCGGATCCTGCGGGGGCGCCAATCTCCACACAGTCAAACGCTATATCCAAAACCAGCGCGTTCCCTCAAAATGGGCGAGGCCTGACTCGGCCTAAGCGTTGCTTTGGCCGAGTTTGCGGCCTCGAATGAGATCAAACATGGAAGCAGGTTCAGGCTGGGGCTCGCCTTTCATGACCCAATTGTCGGGGCCACCGAGAATCGAATCCGGCGCCCGTCCTTCCCGCAAGTACCCTTTTGGTCAACAACATCGGCCACTCCAATGAATCTTCTCCCTCATTGGAGGTTGCACAACGCGGCAAGAGTTTTGCACCGAGCGGCACCAAAGTTGGCAGGAATCAGGCAGGAATTTTCCGACGGCTCCTTGACAATGCACATCGCATTGTAAGGCTTAATTGCATGAAAAGTACGTACAGCATCAAGGAGGCGCAGAGCCAATTCCCCAGCCTTGTTCGAGAGGCCGAAAGTGGCGGCATGGCTACAATCACCCGCCACGAAAAGGCCGTGGCCTACGTGATGGGCGCGGAAGACCTTTCGGCCTTGATCGAAACCGCCGAGATTCTTGCCAATCCCGCCGCAATGAAGGCCATTGCCGATGCCGAGGCGGGGCGAGGCCGTGTTTACTCGATCGATGAACTTGGTGAATGAAATATAAGGTTGAGGTGCGGGAGCAGATAAAGGCATTCATCGACACCCTGGCGCCGGATTCCCGGAAACAAATCGGGTCGGGACTGCGCGGCCTGGAAACTGAAAAGGGCGATTGCACCGCCCTTAAGGAAAAACTGGCTGGCTACCATCGCCTGCGAATCGGCGGATATCGGGTCCTATACCGTTATCTTCCTGGAAAAGTGATTGAATGCGTTTTTGCCGAAACTCGCAGCTTGGTCTACCATCTCTTCGAACGGGAAGTCTTGAATCGACTTCGACACGAGAAAAAGTAGCCGGGCGCTGAAACCTCGGGGAGGCCGTGGTGTCGCCCCAACATATGGTGCGGTCGCCGAGAATCGAACTCGGGATACCTGCTTGGAAGGCAGGAGTTTTACCCCTAAACTACGACCGCGTCCATAAGAGGGGAATGTTTCCCCCGACGGTTAGGACCGTCAAGCCTGCCGTCACGTCTCAGGGCGCAGCGTAGGCTTCGACGAGCGCGACTCCGCTTGACTCGCCGACGCCTGAACGCGGATGCGACGAGAGCCACGAGCGTTTCCCTGTGTTTCATGAGCTCTTGTCCGCGATAGCCGGCGGGGTTGATCTCTATTCGGTGGCGAACATTCCACCGATTGCCCCCCAATGATAATCCATCAGGCCTTATCCTCCACCCACCCAGGCCCCGCCGCGACGCCCCGGATCAGATTGCATTTGCCGACGCCCCCGCCGCCTACCATCCCTTTCCCAACGACCCATGAGCCACGTTCCCTCCCCTGAAAGGTACTCGAATCCCGCCCTCTACCGGCGCTGCGGCCGAAGCGGCCTGAAGCTGCCCCTCCTGTCCCTGGGGCTCTGGCACAACTTCGGGGGCATCGACAACTTCCCGAACAGCCGCTCGCTCGTCCTCCGTGCGTTCGACCAGGGGATCACGCACTTCGACCTCGCCAACAACTACGGGCCGCCGCCCGGCTCGGCGGAGACCACCTTCCGGTACATATTCCGGGAGGAGCTGACGGCGTACCGCGACGAGCTCATCATCTCGACCAAGGCGGGCTACGACATGTGGGAGGGACCCTACGGGAACTTCGGCTCCCGCAAGTACCTCCTCGCGAGCCTGGACCAGAGCCTGAAACGCCTCGGGCTCGACTATGTCGACATCTTCTACAGCCACAGGCCCGACCCCGAGACGCCGCTCGAGGAGACGATGGGGGCCCTCGCCCATGCGGTCCGCTCGGGCAAGGCCCTCTATGTCGGCATCTCGAACTACGACGCCGCGCAGACGGAGCGGGCGTCAACGATACTGAGGGACCTCGGGACTCCGTGCCTCATCCACCAGCCGCGCTACAACATGCTGGACCGCGGGCCCGAGAAGGCGCTCCTCGACGCCCTCGTGCGGGAGGGCATAGGCGGCATCGCCTTCTGCCCGCTCGCGCAGGGCATGCTGACCAGCCGCTACCTGAACGGGATCCCCTCCGACTCAAGGGCGTCCCACGACCCCCGCTTCCTGAAGCCCGAGAGCGTCGCCGAAGACAAGCTGGGGAAGATCCGAAAGCTGGACGCCATCGCCAGGGGGCGCGGCCAGTCGCTCGCCCAGATGTCGCTCGCGTGGGTCTTGCGGCAGCCCGCGATAACCTCGGCCCTGATCGGCGCCAGCAAGACGTCGCAGATCGACGAGAACCTGGGGGCGCTCAAGAACCTCGCGTTCAGTACTGAGGAACTGGCCTCGATCGACGGGGCATTGTCCTAGGCCCGCTGCGCGGGCGAACGCCCCGACCGGTGAACCTCATACTCTTCGAGCCGGAGGAAATCGGAAAGCCCCTTGCGCGCGCGGACCCGCGCGCGCTCCACATCCTCGGGATCCTGCGGCGCCGGGAGGGCGATCCCTTTGACGCGGGGATCGTCAACGGGGCGTTGGGAAAGGGAACCCTCGTTGAGATCCGCGCCGATGCCCTCGCGTTCCGGTTCGTTGAAGCGTCGGAGCCACCGGCGGCGGACCCGGTCCACCTGCTCCTCGCGCTCCCGCGCCCCCAGACCGCCCGCAAGATCCTGAACGAGGCGACATCCCTCGGCGTGGCCTCGATTCGTTTCTTTCGCTCGGAGAAGGGCGAGCCGGGCTATGCCTCGAGCGTGCTCTGGAGGACGCCCGAATGGCGCAGGCACCTCCTTGATGGCGCGGCGCAGGCCTTCGACACGAGGATCCCGGAGGTCCTCCATGCCGCGGGCCTCGCCGAGGCGGTGGCGGCGGTCCCCCCGGGCTCAACGCGCGTCGCCCTCGACAACTACGAGGCGCCCCGGCGCCTTTCGCCCGCCGGGCTCGGGCGGCCGCTCGTGCTCGCCTTCGGGCCCGAGCGGGGCTGGTCGGCGTCCGAGCGCGATCTCCTGCGCGGCGCGGGCTTCAGTCTGGCGCACCTCGGCGCCCGCGTCCTGCGGACCGAGACGGCCGTCGTCGCCGCGCTCTCTGTCGCCAAGGCCGCGACGTAGGTCAGGAGGCGATCTTGAAGAAGGCGACGCTCGGCTGGCGGGCGCCGCGGCCGAGGCGCTTCACGGACACCCAGCCCTCGGGCTCGAGCGTCTCGCCGCCCGGCATCTCAAAGACAACCAGGCCGCCCCAGCCCGGCGCCAGCGCGGCCGNNCTCCGGGGGGGCGCCCACCCCGGAAGGCAGCGACAGGGCGTCGGCCTCGACCGCGAGGAGCTCCTCGCCGCCCTTCCCCATGCTGCGGCAGACGGCCGCGATGTTCCTGCGAAGGCATTCCGAGGTCCTGGCGTTGCTCTCGACAAACGTGCCGCCCGAGGCGCCGCGGCTGTAGGCCTCCAGGCCGTAGGCCCCGCTGCCCGCGAACAGGTCCACGAATCGGGCGCCCTCGATCCGAGTACCCAGGCTCGAGAACACCGACTGCCTCATCCCGTCCGTCGCCGGCCTAACGGCGTCGCCCTTGGGCACCGTGAGCTCGATCCCCCGCGCGAGTCCCCCGCTTATGCGCATGGGCGGCCCCCCCCGCCGCAGGCGGGAAACGGGCATTTGGTCGACATCGGGTTGGGCGCCATCACAAAGACAGTCCGATGACATTGCCGGCGTCCGACCATTTCAACGGGAAAACCTTCTTCAACCCCGGCGAGGGGAGTTCCGACCGCGGCCTGCGCGACCTGATCAGGTGGAAGATGACGAGCCGCCCGGTCCCCTGGCCGAGGCACGTGGAGGTGCTCCCGCAGCCCGTGCCTCCCGCCCCCGCGGGCGACGGGATCGTCGCCACCTGGGTGGGGCATGCGACCTTTGTCCTCCGGAGCGCGTCCGCCGTCATCCTCACCGACCCCATCTGGTCGGAGACGGCGGGTCCCCTGCCCTGGCTCGGGTCCCGGCGGGTCGCCCCGCCCGGCGTCGCGTTCGAGGCCGTGCCCAGAGTGGACCTGGTCCTCCTCTCGCACGACCACTACGACCACCTCGACCTCACCACCCTGCGCCGCGTCGCCCGGCGCGACGACCCGGTCATCGCCTGCCCCCTGGGGCACCGCTCGCTGCTGTCTGGCGCCGGCTTCAGCCGGATAGCCGAGCTCGACTGGTGGCAGTCCCACGCCTGCGGGACGGGAATGGAGGTCACGCTCGTGCCGGCGCGGCACTGGAGCCGCCGGAGCCCGTTCCACACGAATAGTAGGCTCTGGGGAGGTTTCATGGTGAGGACCGGCGGCCGGCTCGCGTATTTCGCGGGGGATTCGGGTTACCAGGAGGGTCTCTTTTCCGGGATCGGCCGGCGCCTGGGAGCGCCCGACCTGGCCATGATCCCGATCGGGGCCTACGAGCCCCGCTGGTTCATGAAGGACGCCCACATGAACCCGGCCGAGGCGGTCCAGGTCCACCGGGAGGTCGGGGCCCGACGGAGCGTCGCGATGCACTGGGGGACGTTCCATCTGACGGACGAGGGGCGCGAGGACCCGGTCCGGGCCCTGGAGGCCGCAAGGGGGGATGAGGATTTCACCGCGCTCCTTCCGGGCCAGAGCATCCCGGCCTGAGCGCCGCCCGTAATAACCCGCAGGTCTGCGGGAACCTCGCCCAGCCCGATGTGTCAGAGGTCAATCTATTCCACTGTAAACGGTTGCAGATTTCAACTCATTGGCCAAAGTAACCTCGCGCTTCACTGATTCGGGGACCCAGCATCCATGACCACCGCCAGGCTATCCGCCATCCTCGGCCTCGTGGCCGCGGCGACGGCGTTTCGCGCCGAAGCCTATGAAGTGAACGCGTGGCCGGTCTTCGTCGCCGAGAAAGACGTCTCGGGCGAGACGGTGTCCTGGACGGGCGCCGGGCCGTTCCTTTTCTCCACGCCGACGCCGGCGCCGGAGGCCGGCACCGCCAAGGGTTT
>PMSP01000315.1 GCA_003168315.1 Opitutaceae bacterium | reverse complement strand
GGCGATCTTTCCTTCCGGGTGACAGGCCTGATCCCCTTCACGGCCCGCGTCCGGTGCGTCGGGCCGGGGTTTCTCGAGACGCCGCGGGTCTACATACCCGGCTACCGGGCTTCCGTGAATGGCGTTCAGGCGCAGGCGCTTCGCTCGCCGCAAAGCCTGGTCATGGTGCCTGTCCCGGAAGGGGAATCCACCGTCATCGTGGATTACGCCGGCCCCCCCCTTCTGGTCTTTAGCTACTATGTCTCGCTCATTGGCCTTGTGGCGTGGCCGTTCGTGACGGCGACCCTCTACCGGCGGCGCGCGAGTGCGGCGCCCTCCCGGAGGCCCTGGGTCGGCCGCTGGCTTCCCGCCACGTTTGTCGCAGCCGCAGCCCTTGCCGCGATGGCCGCCTACCGGATCCACGCCCTTCTTCCCATCTCCCCCGGCGGATCCCTGGTCCTCACCGTGGATTTCCCGAGGCAGCCGGGCGACCTGAACGAGCCGCTCGTGGTCCTGGGCAAGACCGGGGCGGCGGACGTGGTCTACGTTCGCTACGTCGACCCGTCGCATTACGCGATCGGCTATGACCACTGGGGCGTGGGAGGGCTCCTCTCGGAGCCGATCGCGTACGTCCCCGGGCAGAGGTCGTCGATCGAGGTCGCCCTGCCCGCGCTGGAGTCGATCCGCTCCGGCGCCGCGCCGGGAAGGGACGCCGCGACCCGGGTCCGTGCGGACGGGCGCGACGTGCTTGGCGGGCACTTCCCCTGGTACCCGGCGGCCGCGAAAAGCGTCTTTGTCGGGCGCAATCCGGTGGGCGCCAGCTCCTGTTCTCCCGAGTTCAGCGGGCGGATCAGAGCGGAGGGCAGCCGGTGAGCGAATTCAAGAAGGACCCCCGCCCGATGAAGCTCTGGCAGCTGCGCCGCCATTGGGACGCATTGGCGCGGGAGGACCCATTCTGGGCCGTCCTGACGGAATCGGGGAAGCAGGGAAACCGCTGGGCCATCGATGAGTTCTTTTCCACGGGCGTCGCCGAGGTCGCGGCGGACATGGCAAGGATCCGCGAGCTGGTGCCCGCGCTTCCCAGCGGGAGCGCCCTTGACTTCGGCAGCGGCGCCGGGCGCCTGACGCAGGGACTGGCCCGGCATTTCGAGTCGGTCACGGGCCTCGACATTTCCGAGCGCATGGTGGGTCTCGCCAGGGAGCACAGCCGGGATAGCCGCACTGTCTTCGTCCAGAACACGAGGCCGGACCTCGGCATCTTTCCGGACGCCTCCTTTGACCTCGTCTACAGCCGGATAACGCTCCAGCACATCGCGCCGCGCTACAGCCGCCTCTACCTGGCCGAGTTCGCCCGGGTCCTAGCGCCCGGCGGCGTGGTGTCGGTCCAGATCCCCGAGAGCGTTCCCCCCGGGGACCCGCCCGACCGCCTCAGGCTTTCGCTCTGGCCGCCGACAATGTGGATGCGGGCCAAGCGGCACGTGCGCTACCATCATCCGGGCTGGTTCCCCGGGACGCCGAAGATGCAGATGTATGCACTGCCGAGGGACGAGGTTGTCCGCTGCCTGGCGGGGGCCGGCACGGAGCTCCTTGCGCTCGACAGGGGTCGGCACGGCGCCGTTGAAAACAACATCTACATCTCGCGCAAGGCCGGCGGCTGAACAGGGGCGCCTCAACCGGGGACGGCCCCGCGGCGACCCACATACTGTTTGCCCCTCCCGCGAGCGGCGCTTAGGAGACTTTGGCTGAACCCGATGCACCGCACCCTGACATTCTCGAGTGTGGTCGCGTGCCTGTTCCTCGCGGTCGCGGCCGCCCTCGTCCTCGAGCCGTGGGCGAAGGCAAGAAGCAGCCCCTGCGCCTTTGAAATCCACGTCGAATCCGACCAGTCGGGCCTCGTGCAGGTCTACTACGACCTCGGCGGCGGCCTGAGCGAGCCCGACTCCGCGCTGCAGCCGATATTGGCCGGCCACCCTGCGCTGCTCAGGTTTGCACTCCCCTACGGCCGCTTCCAGGGCCTCCGCTTTGATCCCCTGGACAGGGACGCACGGCTGACGGTCAGCGGCGCCAGGATAGCCGATGGGAGGGGGCGAACCCTCGTGTCCTTTGCCCCGAGTCAATTCCGCGAGCCCTACCAGATCCAGTCCCTCGCGGTCCAGGGCGGGAGCCTTGTTATCGTGACAACGCCCGGAGCCACCGACCCGCATGTCGCCGTCGGCCTGTCGGAGCCGTTCACGATCCCGCGGCCGCCGCTCTGGCGGGAGATCGCTTCCTACTTTGCCGTGGCCATCATTTTACTTCTCGTCGTCGGGTGGGCGCGAAACTCCCCCGTGACGAGGCTCGACAGGCGCGCGGGCTCGGCCTGGAGGGCGTCCGTCGCCTCCCCGGGAAAGGCACTCGTGACCGCGGCTTTGCTGGCAACCGTCGCGGCGAACTACCCGGTCATTTTTGCGGGAAAGAGCCTTGTCTCCCCCAGCCTGGGGGTGGCGCTCCTCTACGGCCAGAGTCCCTGGCTGCCCGGTTTCCAGAGCAGCGAGGCCGGCGACCCGCACAAGGCGGATGTGGCGGCGGTGCTCTGGCACCATCTCCCCTTGTCGATGATCGAGCGCCGCGCGGTGTTCCGCGATCATGAGCTCCCGCTCTGGAACAGGTATGACTCGGCCGGGCTGCCCCTCCTCGGGCAGGGCCAGTCGTGCTTCGGCGACCCGCTCCACCTGCTGCCCATCCTTGCGGACGGCGCGGCATGGGCATGGGACCTCAAGTTCCTCCTGGCGAAGTGGGCGTTCGCCTGCGGCATTGGCCTCTGCACGTGGAGCGCCTTCAGGCACCTGCCGACGGCCATCCTCACGGCCGTCTCCGCATCGTTCATCGGTTTCTTCGTGTTCAGGATCAACCATCCGGCGGTCTTCAGTCTCTGCTACTCGCCCTGGATTCTTTACTGCTGGCTCCGGTGCCTCGGCGCCCCGTCGGACCGGGGCTCGGCCTATTGGATTGCCGCGCTAATCGGCGCCAACTGGGCCGAGATGAACAGCGGCACGGCGAAGGAGGCCTATGTTCTCCTGCTCTCGATGAACTTCTCGGGCCTGTGCCTCTTCCTGGCCGACGAGCGGCCGGGCCGCCGGAAGGCTTGGCTCTTCGGCGGCCTCGCCGCGGCGGCCATCCTGTTCGCCCTAATCAGCTCGCCCGTCTGGTACACGTTCTACCGGGCGCTCAAGGGGTCCTACACGAGCTACGACGCCCCCTCGGCGTTCCAGATCCAGCCGGGGATGCTGATCGGGCTTTTTGACGAGGCGTTCTACCGACCGTTCCAGTTCGAGTCCGGGGTGGTCAACCCTTCCGCCAACGTCTTCATCCTTGTCGGCCTGCTGTGGGCGACAGTGCGCTGGCGCTCGTTCCTGGGCTCACGGCGGGCGGTGGGACTCTTCCTCTCGACGCTCCCGGCACTCGCCCTTGTCTTCGGGGTGGTCCCCCCGGCACTGGTGGCGCGGGTCCCGTTCCTCGGAAACATCCTGCATATCGACAACACCTTCTCGTGCCCGCTGATTGTCATCTTCGCCGTCCTGTCAGGTTTCGGGTGGAGGGCGGCCTGGGAGCGCCTGGGAACCACCGACGGGCGGCGGGAGGCCGTGTTTGTCGTTTCGCTCCTTCTCCTCGTCTTTGCGGCATACCTGGGGACGGCTCAATCGATCGTCAGGAGCGCCTATGCATCCCTCACCTGGGGCCGGAACATCAGGGTCGGAGCCTTCATCCATGCCTACGGGTGGAGCCTCGTGGCCGGGACGGCGGTGTTCCTGGGGTCCCTGGCTGCCATGCGCAGGCGCGGCGCGGCGACGCCCGCGATGATCCTGTGCGCCTTCGTGGGGTTTGGCTCCCTCCTTTGGCGGGGCGGCCTGAAGCTGGGCGGGGAGTATCCGGACTACGTCGTCAGGCCGACCGCGAGGGCGGATTTCCGCGCCGATTCCCCGGCGGTCGACGCGGTCCTGGCCCCCGGCGACTCCCCATGGCGCGCCATCGGATTCCACAACGACCTTCTCCCGGGATGGTCGATTGTCTATGGGATAGAGGGAATCTCCGGGCCCGATGCCCTGATCAATCCGTATTACCGCGATTTCATGGGTGCCGCCGGGATCAACCGGGTCTGGGACTGGAGGTATATCGTCGAGCCGGAGGACGTGGTGAAATGGAAGCCCGTGTTCGATCTCCTGGGTGTCCGCTACTACCTCGGATATCACCTGGGTGACCGGCGGCCGGGCAAGGAGCTCACCCGGGTCCTGTCGGCGGACATGGATGTCTTTGAGAGCCGCTCGCCCTGGCCCCGGGCGTTTTTCACGGACAGGGTCCGGGTCTACGACAACGCCGCGGAGCTCGTGCACCTCGTCCTGGCCGGCGATGGCCGTCCGTTTGCGGCGGTCCAGGCCAAGGATTCCGCGGATGAAGGCCTGGATGGAATCCCGC